>CANQZJ010000009.1 GCA_947628315.1 uncultured Oscillospiraceae bacterium | reverse complement strand
ACGGAGACGGAGTTGGACGCGTGGCCCGCGATAAAGGCGTCCGCCCGGTGCTCCTTGGGCTTGGGGTAGCCGGACAGCCCTCCCAGCTTCCGCAGAGAGCCCATCTCCCCGCCTCTGCCGGTGAGGAATTTGTGGGCGTAGCACTGGTGCCCTACGTCGAACACAAGCCGGTCGTTGTTCAGATCGAACACCCGATGGATGGCCACGGTGATCTCCACAGCGCCCAGGCTGGAGGCCAGATGGCCGCCGGTCTTCGCCACGCTGTTGATGATATCCTCACGGAGCTGGCCGCACAGAAGATTTGCCTGAGCGTCGGTGATCTGATCCAGATGTTCCGGGTACATGGGCCATCCCCCCTCTCTTTTGTGGGCTGCGGTCAGTGGGTGCGGGCGGCCAGGCGATCCGCCAGCTCACACAGGAATTCAGATTCCGGCAGCTCTTTTGCCGCCTCTTTCGCGCCCTCGGTGAGGCGATCCACCATTTTGGCGCACTTCTCCGCGCCGTAGAGCGTCATAAAAGTGGTCTTGCCCTCCGCCTTGTCGGAGCCGATGGGCTTGCCCAACTCCGCCTCGGTGGAGAGCTCGTCCAGCATATCGTCACGGATCTGGAACGCGGCGCCCAGACAGGCGCCGTAGCGGAAGGCGGCGTCCTCCTGTTCCTCGGTGCCGCCGGCGGCCAGCACGCCCATCCGGCAGGCGGCGGTGAGAAGCGCGCCCGTCTTACGGCTCTGGAGCTCCGTCACCTCGTCCTCGGACATGGCGCGCGTCTCGCTGTCCATATCCATGTACTGGCCGCCGCACATGCCGTCCACGCCCACGGCATCCGCAAGGGCCTCCGCGCAGGCGGCCCTGCGGTCGGCCGGCAGATGGGAGCGCAGGATCGCCCCGAACGCCTCCGCCTGGAGGGCGTCCCCCGCCAGCACGGCGGTGCACTCGCCGAACACCTTGTGGTTGGTGGGCCTGCCCCGGCGGAGGTCGTCGTTGTCCATGCAGGGCAGGTCGTCGTGGATGAGGGAGTAGGTGTGGAGCATCTCGATGCCGCAGGCCACCGGCAGGGCGGCGTCCACGTCGCCGCCGCAGGCCCGGCAGAACTCCAGCACCAGCACCGGGCGGATGCGCTTGCCCCCGGCCATCAGGCTGTAATCCATGGCCTCCATGAGGCCGTCAAACCGGAAGCCCCGCTTGTCCGCGCCAAAGTATTGGGCGAGAGCCGCCTCCACCTTACCGCGGAGGGCGTCATATTCCTTCTGAAAGTCCATCAGCCGTCCTCCCGGTCAAAGGGGATTTCCCGGCCGTCCTCCAGCAGGAGGCTCACTTTCTGCTCCGCCTCGTCCAACTGCTTCTCACACTGGGCGGCCAGCCTGGCGCCCTCCTCAAACAGCTTGAGGGACTGATCCAGGTCGCAGTCGCCCTGCTCCAGCTTGTTCACGATCTCCTCCAGGCGGCCCATGGCCTGCTCAAAGGTCTGCTTTTTCACCGCCATGACCTCTCCTCCTTGTCCTTCACTTCGCACGATAAAACGCCGTCGGAGACGGCCACATCCAGCCTGTCCCCGATCTCAGCCTGCCCGATGGACGACACCACATTCTTCCCTGCACGGGCGATGGCGTAGCCCCGGCCCAGCACCTTCAGCGGGCTGAGGGCGTCCAGCCCGGCGGCACATCTGCCGAGGGCGGCCCGGCGGTCTTTCATCTGACCGGCCATAGCGGCGTCCAGACGGCGGCGCAGGCTGTCGGTGAGCATCCGCCGCTCCTGGATGGGGGCGGTCATGCTCCGCAGGGCCCGGCCGGACTTGAGCCGATCCAGCTTCCGGCGGCTGTCCGCCAGCACACTCTGAACGGCCATGGCGAGCCGGTACCGCAGATCCTCCAGCCGCCCCTCCTGCCCCTCCCGGTCGGGCACCGCCAGCTCGGCGGCGTTGGAGGGGGTGGACGCCCGCAGGTCGGCCACGTAGTCGGCGATGGTCACATCGGGCTCGTGCCCCACGGCGGAGATCACCGGGATGTTGGACAGATAGATGGCCCGCGCCACCTCTTCCTCGTTGAACGCCCACAGATCCTCCATGGAGCCGCCGCCCCTGCCGGTGATGATGAGGTCGATATCCGCCCGGTTGTTGATGTTGTGGATGGCGGCGGCGATCTCGCCGGCGGCCTCGTCCCCCTGCACCCGGACGGGCACCACCAGTACCTCCGAGAGCGGCCAGCGCTCGCCCAGAATGCGGATCATGTCCCGCACGGCGGCCCCCGCCGGGGAGGTCACCAGGGCGATCTTATGCGGATATTCCGGCAGCGGGGTCTTGTGGCCGTCGTCAAACAGGCCCTCCGCCTCCAATTTTGCGCGGAGCCGCTCATAGGCCGCGTCCAGCTCGCCCCGGCCGTCGGGAAACATATCCGCCACGTAGAGCTGGTATGCTCCGTCCCGGGGAAACACGGAGACGTGGCCGAAGGCCACCACCCCCATGCCGTTCTCCGGGCGGAATCGCAGGCGCAGCGCCTCCCCCCGGAACATGACGCACCGCAGAGCGCCGCTCCCGTCCTTCAGGGAGAAGTAGTGGTGGCCGGAGGGGTAGCGCTTGTAATTTGATATTTCGCCCCGCACCAGGATGCTCTGGAGCAGCAGGTCGTCGTCCATGAGATCCCTGATGTACTCGTTCACCTGGGTGACGGAGTAGACGGGCACGTTGGACAGATTCAAGCTCATGGCGCCACCCCCCTCTCCAGCGCCCGGTGGGTGAGGATGGCCACCCCAAGGGCGTTGTCAGTGGAATACCGGGGCTGGGCGAACACCGCGCCAAGGCGCTCCATTGCCGCCCGCATCTGCCGGTTGGAGGCCACCCCGCCGGAGCACAGCACCGGCAGACCGGGATATCTTTCTCTCGCCGCCCCGGTGGCCCGGATCACCACATTGATGACGGTATCCAGTGTGAATTTGGCCACGTCAGCCGGGGCGTCGCCCCGCTGGACGCGCTGTTTCACCTGATTCTCCATCCCGGACAGGGAAAAGTTCAGCCCGTTCAGCTTCACCTTGAAAGGCTCGACCGAGGCGTCCCCCTGAGGGTACAGCTCGTCCAGGGCCCTGCCCGCCGGGAAGGGCAGACCGAGCATCACGCCCGCCCGGTCGATGAGCTGGCCGGCGGAGATGTCAACCGTGCCGCCGATGATCTCGGCGCGGACGGTGTGGCCCTCCGGCTGAACATATAACAGCTCTGTTGTGCCGCCGGACAGATGCCAGGCCAGATGGGGCGTGTCCAGCAGATCCTCGCGCCCCGCCGACCAGGCCGCGGCGGCGATGTGCCCCTGCTGGTGGGAGCAGGGATAAAACGGCACCCCCAGCGCGGCGGCCAGGGAGCGGCCCTGACCCTCCCCCACCAGGAAGCAGGGCATATAGCTGCCCTCCACCTCACGGGGCCGGGTGGACGCCCCCACGGCGGCGATCTGACCCAGCAGTCCGTCGGCGCGGAGCTGTTCCACCATGAGATGGAGCCGCTTCACGTGCTGGAACAGGGCGTCGCTCTGGCGGAGGCCCAGCGCCCCCTCGGGGACGGTGAGCAGCCGGCCCCGGTTCTCCCCCGTATCGCCGTCGAACACGGCGGCGGAGGTGGTGTAGTTGCTGGTGTCCAGGCCCAGGCAGAGATCACCCATGTCAGTCCTCACGCTCCGGGAACTTCTCCCGGACAAAGGAGCCCAGGATGCCGTTGATAAACTTCACCACGTCCTCGTCCACATAGCCCTTGGCGATCTCCACCGCCTCGTTGATGGCGGCGCCGGTGGGCACGTCCGGCATGTACAGGATCTCAAAGAGGCACACCCGCAGAATGGCGGCGGCCACCCGGTCGATGCGGTTCAGCCGCCAGCCCTTGGCGTACCGGCTGATATACTCCTCCAGCTCGGCGGAGTGTTTCTCCACGCCGGCGACCACCCGGGTGATGTAGGCGCTGTTGTCCCCGTCCGGGTACTCAGCGTACAGCGGCTCCGTTTCGGCGCGGAGGGCAAAACTCTCCTCCGTCAGCTCCCGCTCCAGCAGTTCGGCGGCGGGAGTGCCGGTGAATGTCATCTCAAACACCATGTGCATGGCGATCTCTCGGGCTGTGGTTCTGTTCATAGACCTCTCCCTTTCCCGGCGGAGACGCCGGCTCTTCCATGGGCACACAGACCCATTTTGTATATCCACAGCATTATACACTTTGGCCGTTAAAAAGAAAACCCCTTTTTTCGAATCGGGCCGTCAAATTTGCGAAAGCAGAAAAACAGAGCCGGGCAGGCACCCGGCTCCGTCTGGCTGTGCTGTTTACTTCTGGAAGGTGACGCCGCTCACCGTCACGTTGACGGCCGCCACCGTGAGCCCGGAGGTATTCTCCACCGCGTTGAACACATTCTCCTGCACGGCCTTGGCCACATCGGTGACGCCGTAGCCGTACCGCACCAGGATGGTCACGTCCACAGTGACCTTCTCCTCCTCCACCAGCAGGCGGATGCCCTTGGCCAGGCTCTTGCGGTTATTGACCACCGCCGCCGCGTCGCCGTTCAGGGTGGAACCCAGGGCGCCGACGCCCTCTACGTCCAGCGCGGCCGCGCCGGCGATGACGGCCAGAACCTCCTCAGAGATGCTGATGCTGCCCAGATCTTCCCCGTGGGAGATGTATTCCTTGCTGTCGGCCATATCGCCTCACGCTCCTTCTTTCGTTCAAACTTTTCGCTATTATATCACTACCGGCAGAGAATTACAATCACTTTTTTAGGGCTCCGCCTCAATGATGCGGATGGTGTCGGCAGACAGGCCCGTCTCCTCCTTGACGATCTCCAAAATCTTGGCGATGTCTCCCTCGGTCAGCCCGTCCCCGGTGGAGGACACCACCACGCTGGCGCTGTCCTCATTGACGAAGCATACGCAGTCGCCATAGCCCTTGGCGGTGACCATGTTCTCCACGTTGGCCTCGGTCAGCGTGCAGTCGGCCATGGCCTGGATAGAGCTGTTGGCGTCGTCGATGATAGACTGGTCGGCATTGGCGTCGGCGGCGGCCTGCTGGAGCAGCTGCAGGGCGCTGTCGCGGGCCTGCTGGCGGTTCAGCCGGGCGCTGGCAAAGTAACCGGTGCTCTGGGCGGGGGCCTCGGTCTCGTCCCCCTCGCCGCCGGGCGCGGCGGACGCAGACGGATCCACGCTGGCGCCCGCCGTCGTGGCGCTGGGGGCGGCGCTGGCGTTGGTGCCGCTGACCAGCCCCGCCTGTCCCAGGACTTTGCCGGTCTCACTGGCGGCGGGATCCTCCGCCGTCTGCTGGTGGTTGTAAGACCAGTTCAGATACACCGCCGCCCCCACAAACAGGACGATGGCCACCACCACCGCGTTTCGTTTCCACACACTCATTCTGTTTCCCTCCGTTGATGATTTGATTGACGGGGCGTTCAATCCCCTTTGCACACTGTGATGCGATCCGCCCCCAGCCCGGTGAGGGCGGACACCGCCTGGGTCAGCAGGAGCCGCACCCGGGCGTCCCCGCCGCCGGGGCACACCACCACCGCCCCCTGAAAGGTGGGGTAGTTCTGAGTGATCAGCACCGCCTCCTCCCGGTCTCCGCCGTCCAGGATGACGGTCTCGGTTTTCCAGCTGTTTGAGCCGTTCTGGCCGGTGACAGTCTCACGGTCGGAGGCCAGCACCCGCTCCATGCCGCTTTTTATGGTGAGCGCCACCCGCACCTGTCCCGCCCCCTCCACCCGGGAGAGGATACCGGACAGCTTCTCCTCCAGCGCCTCCAGGTCAAAGTCCTCCTGGGAGGCGGTGAGGCCCTCCTCCGGCTCCGCCGCCTCCGCCTGCTTTTTGCCGGTGGGCCACAGCAGGAGCAGGAGCCCAGCCGCGATGACGATGAACACATACTTGTACTGATCGAGAAAGTCTTTGACTCTGGCCGGATCCGGCCACTTGATCGGTTTCATGGTAAACTCTCCTCAAAATGCTGGCGCTCCGCCGGGATGCCCAGATCGTCCGCCAGGATCCTGCCGACGGTCTCCCGGGCCAGGGGCGTCCACTTCCCCCGGGCGGTGACCTCCCAGGGGCACAGCGTTCCGTTGTCGTCATAGCCGATGGTCACCTCCGCCTGGCAGGAGATGTCCACCTCCGCCGCCTTGTCCACAATATATGCGGCGGCGCGCTCAGATATGATAGATCGATACAGCTCGTCGTTCTGTTCCGCCAGCGTCTCCCGGTAAGAGGCCGCCTCCCGGCGATAGCCCGCCAGCGCGTCGGCGACCGCGCCCCCGTCCAGCCTGACCACGGGGCTCACCACCGCCAGCAGCATGGCCAGCCCTCCCGCCAGGCGGCACACCTTCTTCACCGTCCCATTCGGGACGACGCTCTCCGCCAGCGCCAGGAACATGGCGGTGCAGGTGACCCCCATGAGCCAGTTTTTCAGCCAGTCCGTCATACCGACGCCACCGAGATGGAGGACACCAGCGCGATGAGCAGAAGCAGCGCGCCGGCGCCCGTCATGCCCAGGATGAGGCCGAAGGCGCCTCCCAGCTGCTCCACCAGGCCGTGGACTCTCCCCTGGCCCACCGCGGCGGACAGCGCCGCCACCAGCTTATAGGCAAGGTAGTGTACCGCCAGTTCCAACACCGGCACGATGCAGATCGCCAGCACCGTCACCATTCCGAACACCTCCACCGTCCCTTTCAGAACACCCGCCGAGGCCAGCATGGTCTCCGCCGCCTCGGACAAAATGCCGCCCACCACCGGGATCGCCCCGGAGATGGCGAATTTAGCGGCCTTCACCGAGGCGGCGTCCGCCGTCCCGGCGATGACCCCGCTGGCGGTGAGATAGCCCACGAAGGCCAGCATCACAGCGGTGAGGACGGTGGTCACCGTCCATTTCAGCAGGGACGCCAGCCGTTTCAATCCCTCGTTGCCTACGGCGGCCCAGGCCACCGACGCCGCGATGTACCCGTACAGCAGCGGCACCAGCAGTCCGTCGATCAGGTTCATCAACCCGTCTGAGAACACCACCGCCGCCATCTGCCTCGCGGCGGCGCCCGTCACCGCGCCGGTGGCCGCCGTCACCACCGCCACGGAGGGCAGCAGCACATTGGCGAAGGAGCGCATACTGTCCAGCGCTCCCGTCCCCATCCCCATGAGGGAGTTCACGTCCGCCACCGCCACCGCCGTCACCGCCAGGGTGCCCGCCAGCGTCACGGCGAGGCCCCCCTTCTCTCCCAGGCTGTCCTCTACCGTGCCGGCCAACCCCACCAGCATAAGGATCGCCAGCAGCAGCACCCCGGAACGCACCGCACGGCGGACGATGCCGTGGATCTCCGCGCTGCCGGTGTCGATCAGCGCCTCGATGCCCTCGTCCAGGCCGATCCCGTACTCCACATCGGAGCCGCTGTCCTCCGCCGCCCGCTGGAGCTCGTCCGTGTCGATGATGGGTCTCTCCTGGAATCCTTCCCCGGCATCCGCCGCCCGCGCCGGGGCCATCAGCGCCAACAGTACGAGAAGCGCCGCCGGCAGGATCATTGATATCCGCTTTCCCATGGCTTGTCCTCACAGCAGGCCGGTGAGCAGCTCCAACACCGCCGACATCAGCGGCAGGGCCGCCGCCAGCGCCAGCACCGTGCCGGTCAGCTCCACCGCCGAGGCCAGGGCCCCCTCCTGGGCGTCCCGGCAAAAGGCCGCCGCCAAATGCGTGACGATGGCGATACCCGCCGCCTTGACCACCGGCTCCAGCACCGCCGTGGAAAGCCCACCCGTCTCGGCCAGCTTCCGGAAAAAGGCGACGATGGAGGACAGCGTCCCGGAGACGGACAGCACCACCAGCGCCGCCGCGCAGACGCCCAGCGCCAGCGCCAGTTCCGGCGTCTGTTTGCGGATCACCACGGCGCATATGGCGGCCACGATGGCCGCCGCCCCTACCCGTACCGCGTCGCTCACAGTCCAAACAGCTCCTTCACCAGGTCGAACAGGTCGCTGATCTGCTGTACCACCAGCATCAGCACCACCACCAACCCCACCAGAGTGGTCATGGTGGCCATCTCCTCCCGGCCGGAGCGGGAGAGCACCTGGTTGAGCACCGACACCAGGATCCCGATGGCGGCAATGCGAAAAATCAAGTCCACGTTCAAGGAAACGTCCCCCTCTTATGTAATGTGCATATCCTTTACAGTAACAGGATCACCAGCAGCAGGCCGCCGCTGACGCCCAATATTCCGTACAACCTTCCAAGCCGCTCCCGGCGCTCCGCCGCCTGTCCCTGCTGCTTTTGAAGGAGTCCCGCTGTCCGCTCCAGCGCCTGGCGCTGGCTGTCGCCGTCGTACCGGCCCAGGACGGCGCCCAACTCCTCCAGAATGGCGGCGTCCTCCCTGTCCAGTTCCATCCGGACGGCGCTCATGCACTCGGCCCAAACCTGACGAAAGGGTCTCCCCTCCAGCGCCGACGCCTCCCGGGCGCACAGCCGGAGAAACCGCGCCACCCGGCCTGACGTTGACCCGGCGGCTTGTTCCAGCGCCTCGGGCAGAGGCGCCATGCGCCAGCAGAGCTCCCGTTGAAGATCGTCTATGGCCCCCTCCAGCTCCCGGAGATCCCTTACCCGGCCCGTCAGATGACCGACCGCCGCAAGACCCAGGCCCAGTCCGCCCAGGATCAGTAGTATCGCCCCGAAAAGCCGTATCATGTCAACGCCTCCACCCGAAAGACGCGGGCAGCCCCCTCCCGGCGTATGGTCACCACCCGGCGGAACACTCCGGCGGACAGCAGTTCCCGGTAGACCGGCCGCCGCTTCAGGTCGTCCACCCCCGCTCCGTGGGCGGTGGCGATCAGTTCCACGCCACAGCCCGCCGCCCGGATGACGGCGTCCACATCCCGGGCGGCGGTGATCTCGTCCGCCGCCAGGATTTGCGGATTCATCCCCCGGAGCAGAACGGACAGCCCCTCCGCCTTGGGGCAGCTGTCGATCACGTCGGTGCGGCGGCCCACGTCCAACTGAGGTTCTCCCCGCCACAGGGCGGCCAGCTCCCCCCGCTCGTCGGCCACGCCGACCCGGTGGGGCGGGCAGTTCTCGCCGTTGGAGAGGGTACAGATCAAGTCGCGCAGAAGCGTGGTCTTTCCCGCCCCCGGCGGCGCTAAAATCAGCGTGCTGGCGAAGCGCCCGCGCTCCATCAGGTCGGGCAGCAGTTTGACAGCCTGTCCCCTGACCTGCCGCGCCACCCGGATGTTCAGCGACGACAGATATTGCAGGGTGACGATCTGCCCGTCCCGGCAAGCAGCCGTGCCGCACAGGCCGATCCGGTGGCCGCCTCTCAATGTCACAAAGCCCCGCTGGATCTTGTCCAGGGCGGTGTGGACGGAGGCCTGGGTGGCGTTCTCCAGCGTCTGCCGGAGGTGCTCCTCGGTAACGATGGGGCCGTTTCCCTCAGCCTCACCGTCAGGCAGGAGGACGGACAGCGGATAGCCCCGCCGGAGGCGAAACTCCTCCGCCTCATACAGCCGACGGTCACCGAGGACGGCCAGTCCGTCGAGCAGCGCCCGGGGCAGTATCTCCGCCGCCTGGCGCCAGGATGTCTGCTTGTCCAAAGCCCGGTTCCCCCTCTCTGCACATAACTATATGAGGGCTCGTCCCGGTTTATGACCGCATGGAAAAACCGGCCCGTGGATCATCTCCACGAGCCGGTCGTTTTGCGTGTTCAGTTGGGTCACAGCACGGACTTGATGCGCTCCACAGCCTCTTTTGTGGCGTCCGCGTCGCCAAAGGCGGTGACCCGGATGTAGCCCTCCCCGCTGGGGCCGAAGCCCGCGCCGGGGGTGGTGACCACGCAGGCCTTTTTCAGCAGGGTGTCGAAAAAGTCCCAGGAACCCACGCCCTCCGGGGCGCGGAACCAGATGTAAGGGGCGTTGACGCCGCCGTAGACGGCGAGCCCCGCGGCGGACAGCCCTTCCCGGATGACCCTGGCGTTGTTCAGGTAGTAGTCGATGGACTGCTTGATCTGGGCCTTCCCCTCGGGGGTGAAGGTGGCCTCCGCAGCCCGCTGGATGACGTATGCCACGCCGTTGAACTTGGTGCCCTGCCGCCGGTTCCACAGGGCGTTCAGGGAGGCCCCCTCCTGCACCAGCTCCTTGGGGATGACGGTGTAGGCGCAGCGGTTGCCGGTGAAGCCCGCCGTCTTGGAGAAGGAGCGGAACTCGATGGCGCAGGTCTTGGCGCCCTCCACCTCGTAGATGGAGTGGGGAATGCCCTCCTCCCGGATGAACGCCTCGTAGGCGGAGTCGTAGAGGATGACGCTGTCGTGGGCGTTGGCGTAGTCCACCCAAACCTTGAGCTGTTCTTTGGTGGCCGCCGCGCCGGTGGGGTTGTTGGGGGAGCAGATGTAGATGAGATCGGGCACCCGGTCTTTGGGCAGCTCCGGGAAGAAGCCGTTGTCCGCCGTGCAGGGCAGATAGATGAGGTTGCTCCACTTCTCGCCGTCGTGGTCGCCGGCCCGGCCGGCCATGGCGTTGGTGTCCACGTACACCGGGTACACCGGGTCGCACACCGCCACCACGTTGTCGGCGGAGAAGATGTCCCCGATGTTGCCGCAGTCGCTCTTGGCGCCGTCGGACACGAAGATCTCGTCGTCGGCGACGTCCACGCCCTTGGCCTTGTAGTCGTCCCGGATGGCGAAGCGGAGGAAGTCGTAGGCGCCGCAGGTCTCCTCGCAGTAGCCCCGGAAGGTCTCCTTATGGCCCATCTCCTCGGTGGCCTTGTGCATGGCCTCGATGACCGCCGGGGCCAGGGGCAGGGTCACGTCGCCGATGCCGAGACGGATCAGGGGCCTGGGGGCGCCCTCCGCCGAGAAAGCCCGCACCCGCCGGCCGATCTCAGGGAACAGATAGCCGCCGGGCAGCTTCAGAAAGTTTTGATTGATGTGCGCCATTTGCGCTCCCTCCTGTTGCAAAATCAAAGTGTTTTCATTTTACAACGGGGTGCAAATGCCGTCAAGCGGCAAGATGACACGAAAATTCCTGCAAAACGGGCCGATTTCCGGCCTATCCGTCAACTTCGCCCCGGAACGCCTCCACGGCTGGGCCGGTGAGCAGGGCCCGTCCGTCCTCCGTCAGCATCACCCGCAGCTCCCCGCCGGGGAGGCGGACGGTGACGTCCCTCCCGCACTTCCCCGCCCGATGGAGGGCCGCCACGGCGGCGCAGGCCCCGGTGCCGCAGGCCAGCGTCTCCCCGCTGCCCCGCTCCCACACCCGGGCGGTCAGGCGGCCGGCAGAATCCACCCGGACGAACTCGGTATTTGTCCTGTCCGGGAAGTACGGCCAGTGCTCGAAGATGGGGCCGATCAATTCCAGATCCAGTTTCTCCGGGTCGTCCACCTCCACTACGGAATGGGGGTTGCCCATAGAGGCCGGAATCGCTGTATAGGTGACACCCTTCACAAATATTTGAATGGGCGGCTCCAGAGCCGGTTTCCCCATGTTCACTGTGGCGGAGGTCACTTTGCCGTCCTCCAGCCAGAGATTCAGATACCGCTCCCCCGCCGCCGTCTCAATGGCGAGGCCGGTCTTGTCCGTCAGGCCGTTGTCGTAGAGGAATTTGCCCAGGCAGCGGATGCCGTTGCCGCACATGGCCCCCTCTGAGCCGTCGGCGTTGAACATCACCATGCGGAAGTCCGCCGTGACCGACGGGAACGCGCAGATAAGGCCGTCGCCGCCCACGCCGAAGTGCCGGTCGGACAGGCGGCGGGCAAGACCGGGCAGGTCGTTTGGCGCGTCCTCCAGACAGTTCAGGTATATGTAGTCGTTGCCGCAGCCGTGGAGTTTGGAAAATCTCATGGCGGTTCCCTCCCCGTTGGTTTCAGCGAATCTTATGCGGGAGGCAACCGGAAGTTGCCGGATAGTTGGTGGACGGCCACCGGCAATTACCGCTACAATAGGGCCGTCTGACGGCTTATTGCAAACCACGCGGAAGGAGGGTATACTGTGGATAACGAGACCAAACGCGGGGGCGGAACGGAGGGAGAGGCCATGACCCTGGGCGGGCGCATCAAAGAGCGGAGGATCGGGGCGGGGATGTCCCAGGAAAAGCTGGCGGAGCTGCTGGGCGTCTCCCGTCAGGCGGTGACCAAGTGGGAGGCTGGCCGGTCTGCCCCCAGCTCGGACAACCTGTTCCGGCTGGCGGAAGTCCTGGGCTGCCCGGTGAGCGAGCTGCTGGACGGCGGCCCGGAGGCCGGCGCCACCCCGGCGGAGGAGCTCTACCGCAAGCTTCGCATCGAGGAGCTGGAGGCCGATCTGGCAAAGCAGAAGCGGCGGTGGAGGAACCTCCGGAACGCCGGACTGATCCTGCTGGCCTATCTGGTGTTCCTGCTGGCGGAGGTGGTGCTCAGCGGGCACGGATGGGCGCTGCTCCTGGTCTGGATCGAGCCCGTGGATCTGTGGCGCGTGATCACAGATTGGCAGAGTTTCACCTACCCGTTCAACTGGCTGCTGACCCAGGGACTTTTTGTCTACTGTCTGCTTCTCTCGGCTGTCCCCGCCCTGTTCGGAAAATGGCGGTTCTCCGCCGTCACCGCCGCCGCGTTCATGGCGGGGGCGCTCCTGGGCGAGTGGCTGGGGGACTTCCCCAATCCCTACGGATATCACTACGGCTGGATCATTTGGCTGGTTCCCTTCCTGTGGGCCGTCGTCATGGGGATCGTGTTGGAGGTACTGGCAAAAAAGGGCGTGAAACTGAAGTCAAAGCGGTTCCTGATCTGGCTGGGGGCATTTCTGGCGGGATACGCCGCGCTGGTGATCCTGTGCCTGCCGCCCAGGGGATGACGTGGAAAGGCCGCCCGGCACACCGGGCGGCCTTTGTCGTTATTTGTTTGTCATCACCAACCCAGTCCAAGCTGTTCCATGCCAGTCAGGAACCAAGGCTTCCAGCCCTCCGGATGTTCTTTGTCGCTCACATCCGCTTTCTCTGCTGTTTCCGCACCGTAGGCCCAGCTCGCTCCGCCGTCAATGACAGCTAAGTCGTTTCCGGGTTCGCGGTTCGAATAGACAAGCACATCCGCAAAGCCGTAGTCTTCCACGGTGCCCCCCACTATGACGTAGTTCGTATAATCTGCGTTTTGATCCTCCACCTTGTAAACGTAAGGGGTTTTTTCGCCGATTAAGTCGGTAATATCGACTTCTTGTCCATCTGCCACAAACCAGAGCCGTCCGTCACGCGCCTCCACAGGCGGCTCCGCATTCAGAGCCGAGAATACCTCATAATTCCCTTCCCGGTACACTTGACCGCCGGTCGCAGTTTGATATCCGACCCAGCCGGCGGCGCAAAGGGCCAGACAGGCCACGCACAGCGCCGCGGCGATCAGCGCCGTCCGCAGGACGCGGACGGGCCGCCGGGCCGACTCCCGCTCCGTCAGCGTTCGCACCAGCGCCGCCTTCTCGTTTTCTGTCAGCTTCACGCTGTTCAGCTCCGCTCTGTACTGTTCAAATCCGTCACGCATATTCCGATCCCTCCAACATAATTTTCAACTTTTCTTTGGCCCGTTTGAGCCGGGTGCTCACCAGCGGGGCCGGGACGCCCAGCAGCTTCGCGATCTCCCGGACCTCGTACCCCTCGTAGTACCGCAGGAAGATGACCTCCCGGTACATCTCCGGCAGGGCCTGCACCCGCTCTAAGAGGGTGCCGCTCTCCGGCTCCGGGTTCTCGGTGGAGAGGGCCGCGCCCTCCTCCAGCGGGGCCCGGTGGCGGTTCCAGGCGGATCGCTTCCAGTTCTTGCACTCGTTCACCGCCAGCCGGATCACCCAGGCCCGCTCCTGGCCGGTGTCGGGAAAATCCCTGGGCCGCTCCAGCAGCTTGATGAGGACGTTCTGGCAGATGTCCTGGGCGTCGTCCCGGTCGCCAAGCCAGGTATAGCCCACGCGCAGCAGCAGATCGGCGTAGCGCTCCACCAGATATTCCGCCCGCGCACTGTCCATCGGCCTCGCCCCCTTCTGCCTATATAACAACACAGCGGGGCCGAATCTGTCAAACGGCGAAAAAATTTTCCTCCGCAGCTATTCCCGGCCAAAGTAAATCTTGACAATTCCCCCTGGTTTGATAGAATGTATATGCCAAAACGCCATTACACACACTGATTTTGGAGGTAATGCACAATGTCTCACAAGTACGTCTACCTGTTCTCCGAGGGCAACGCCAATATGCGCGAGCTGCTCGGCGGAAAGGGCGCCAACCTGGCCGAGATGACCCGCATCGGCCTGCCCGTCCCCCAGGGCTTCACCATCACCACCGAGGCCTGCACCCGCTACTATGAGGACGGCCGCCAGATCGCCCCTGAGATCCAGGAGCAGATCATGTCCTTCATCTCCCGCATGGAGCAGATCACCGAGAAGAAGTTCGGCGACAAGGAGAACCCCCTGCTGGTCTCCGTCCGCTCCGGCGCCCGGGCCTCCATGCCCGGCATGATGGACACCATCCTGAACCTGGGCCTCAATGAGGACGTGGTGGAGGTCCTCTCCCGCAAGTCCGGCAATCCCCGCTGGGCCTGGGACTGCTATCGCCGCTTCATCCAGATGTACTCCGACGTGGTCATGGAGGTGGGCAAGAAGTACTTTGAGCAGCTCATCGACAAGATGAAGGAGGAGCGGGGCGTCACCCAGGACGTGGAGCTCACCGCCGACGACCTGAAGGAGCTGGCCATGCAGTTCAAGGCCGAGTACAGGGCCAAGATCGGCCAGGACTTCCCCACCGACCCCAAGGAGCAGCTGATGGGCGCCATCAAGGCCGTGTTCCGCTCCTGGGACAACCCCCGGGCCAACGTCTACCGCCGGGACAACGACATCCCCTACTCCTGGGGCACCGCCGTCAACGTGCAGTCCATGGCCTTCGGCAACATGGGCGACGACTGCGGCACCGGCGTGGCCTTCACCCGCAACCCCGCCACCGGCGAGAAGAAGCTGTTCGGCGAGTTCCTGACCAACGCCCAGGGCGAGGACGTGGTGGCCGGCGTGCGCACCCCCATGCCCATCGCCGAGATGGCCGAGAAGTTCCCCGAGGCCTTCGCCCAGTTCGAGCACGTCTGCAGGGTGCTGGAGAACCACTATCACGATATGCAGGACATGGAGTTCACCGTGGAGAACGGCAAGCTGTACATGCTCCAGACCCGCAACGGCAAGCGCACCCCCGCCGCCGCGCTGAAGATCGCCTGCGACCTGGTGGACGAGGGCCAGATCGACGAGAAGCAGGCCGTGGCCATGATCGAGCCCCGCTCTCTGGACGCCCTGCTCCATCCCCAGTTCGACGCCGAGGCCCTGAAGAAGGCCCCCGTGCTGGCCACCGCTCTGGGCGCCTCCCCGGGCGCCGCCTGCGGCCGCATCGTGTTCACCGCCGAGGAGGCCAAAGAGTGGCGCGAGCGGGGCGAGAAGGTCGTCCTGGTTCGTCTGGAGACCTCCCCTGAGGACATCGAGGGCATGAAGGCCTCCCAGGGCATCCTCACCGTCCGCGGCGGCATGACCTCCCACGCCGCCGTCGTGGCCCGCGGCATGGGCACCTGCTGCGTGTCCGGCTGCGGCGACATCAAGATGGACGAGGCCAACAAGCAGTTCGAGCTGGCCGGCAAGACCTTCCACGAGGGCGACTGGATCTCCCTGGACGGCTCCACCGGCAAGATCTACGACGGCCCCGTGCCCACTGTGGACGCCTCCATCGGCGGCGAGTTCGGCCGGGTCATGGGCTGGGCGGACAAGTACCGCCGGCTCCGTGTCCGCACCAACGCCGACACGCCTCACGACGCCGCCCAGGCCAAGAAGTTCGGCGCCGAGGGCATCGGCCTGTGCCGCACCGAGCATATGTTCTTCAACGAGGATCGTATCCCCGCCATCCGCGAGATGATCTGCTCCGACACCGTGGAGCAGCGGGAGAAGGCCCTGGCCAAACTGGAGCCCATGCAGCAGTCCGACTTCGAGGGCATCTACGAGGCCATGGAGGGCTGCCCCGTCACCATCCGCTATCTGGATCCGCCTCTGCACGAGTTCGTCCCCACCGAGGAGGCCGACATCGAGCAGCTGGCTAAGGACATGGGCAAGTCCGTAGCCGACATCAAGGCCATCATCGCCGGCCTGCACGAGTTCAACCCCATGATGGGCCACCGCGGCTGCCGTCTGGCGGTCACCTACCCCGAGATCGCCGCCATGCAGACCCGGGCCGTCATCAAGGCCGCCCTCAACGTCCAGGAGCGTCACCCCAACTGGAAGGTCGTCCCTGAGATCATGATCCCCCTGGTGGGCGAGGTCAAGGAGCTGGCCTATGTGAAGAGCGTGGTGGTCGCCACCGCCGACCGGATCATCCAGGCCGCCGGCTCCGCCATGAAGTACAAGGTGGGCACCATGATCGAGATCCCCCGCGCCGCCCTCACCGCCGACCAGATCGCCAAGCAGGCCGACTTCTTCTCCTTCGGCACCAACGACCTGACCCAGATGACCTTCGGCTTCTCCCGCGACGACGCCGGCAAGTTCCTGGGCGCCTACTACGACAAGAAGATCTACGAAAACGATCCGTTCGCCAAGCTGGATCAGACCGGCGTCGGCAAGCTGATCGAGATGGCCGTCAAACTGGGCCACGGCTCCAACCCCAACATCCACATGGGAATCTGCGGCGAGCACGGCGGCGACCCCACCTCCGTGGAGTTCTGCCACCGGGTGGGCCTGGACTACGTGTCCTGCTCGCCCTTCCGGGTGCCCATCGCCCGGCTGGCTGCCGCCCAGGCCGCCATCAAGGATCTGAAGGACTGAGTTCCTGTCAGGCTATATCATTCAAAAGAGGCTGTACCTTCTTGCGAGGGTACAGCCTCTTGATTTTTGGACTTAATTTGGTAGTTCTTAAAAACTTTAGTTTATCTAATGACTACCATTTGACTGTTGAATATGGTAAAATGGTTTATTAGCTTTTGTGCTTAACATTGCTGTACTGTTTACTTTCGGATAAAGCAATTTCCCATTTGTCCGAAAGCAGATCAGAACGAGAACTTAAATTATTTGAGGTGAACGAAATGAAAGCCCTGGTCATCAATTGCAGCCCTGTCAGAGACGGAGCAACGGCAGAAATCGGCAAGATCATTTCCCAATGCCTCGGGGATCGGTATGAGGTCAGAAGTATCTGTATTGATGACTTTAAGTTCAGCTTTTGCAAGGGATGCCGGACATGCCACAGCACAGCAAAATGTGTCCAGCATGATGATGTCGATAAGATCATGGAAAACTTTGAATGGGCAGACGTGATCGTATCGGTATCGCCTTCCTATTGGGCGGATATCCCGGGGCAGTTTAAGGCTTTTATTGACAGATGCACGCCGTGGTGCAATACTCACGAGCCCCACGCAGCTTTAAGTGCAGGAAAGAAGGGGTATGTGGTGGCGCTGAGAACAGGGCCGAGCATGCGGGAATGCCAGCACATTTTTGAGACGATCGAACATTTTTACGGACATTTGGAGATCGAGTGCTGCGACGGGTTGGGCTTATGTTCTGTAGAGTATAAAGAGGCTGTGGAACCAAGAAAAGAGGAAATCATAGAATTTTGCAGCAGGATTTGACCAATCAAAAGAGGTTGTACCCTCGTGAGAAGGTACAGCCTCTTTCCTGATTGAATGTGAAGAAAAAATTTTTGAACTTCTCTCCTGCCTGTTCTGTTGACTTGCGGCCGGCGCCGTGATAAAATCAGTTCAAATCGTTTCTTGGAGGCAGCGACCATGAAGCTCGATTGCACAAAAGAATATTGCCCTGCGGCCCATTCTGCCGCACAGGCTGCCGTCGAATATTTGCGATGAACCGGCCGGTGTTTCGCAGGACGTTAGCGCTCCTGCTGTCCATTCTGCTGCTGGCCGGCGGATTTACGCTGGGCCGTTTTGCGGCGACCTATGCCACCGGCGCCGACGTCGACGCTCTCCCGGCTGAGACGATCCCGGTCAGCGAGCCCGGCACCGGGCCGTCGCCGGCGGTGGAAACAGAACCGGCTGCGCCGACGGAACCGGTGGAGACCGCCATCCCGGAGGAGCTGCCCTGGTATCTGATGCTTGTGAACCGGGACAATCCCCTGCCGGAGGACTTCACCGTACCCCCCCTGACGCAGCTGCAGGGCGGGCACTATGTGGACAGCCGCATCTATCAGGCGCTCCAGGATATGCTGGACGCCGCCCGGGCAGAGGGTCTCCAGCCGCTGATCTGCTCCTCCTACCGGACGGAGGACACCCAGGTTGCGCTGTACCAGCAGGAGGTCGAGAAGTACTACGCCCGGGGGTACGGATCCGGGGAGGCGGAGGCGCTGGCCGCCATGTGGGTCGCCATACCCGGCACCAGCGAGCATCAAACCGGCCTGGCCGTGGACATCGTGGACATAAATTATCAGGTTCTGGACGAGGGGCAGGAGGACACCCCGGTACAGCAGTGGCTCATGGAGCATTGCGCCGAGTACGGATTCATCCTGCGCTACCCCACGAAGAAGTCCGACATCACCGGTATCAACTATGAGCCCTGGCACTACCGCTACGTGGGCGTGGAGGACGCCGTTAAGATCACGGAGAGCGGCCTCTGCCTGGAGGAATATCTGGGCCAGCGGATCTGACCCTTCATACATCACGGCCCCCGGCGGGATATCCGCCGGGGGCCGTTTTCTCTCTATTTTCCCAGCCCCTCATAGCACTCCCGGAGCTTCTCCAGCGCCTTTTTCTCGATCCGGGACACATAGCTGCGGGAGATGCCGCACAGCGACGCCACCTCCCGCTGGGTCAGGGGCTGCTGGCCGTCCAGCCCGTACCGAAGGCGGATGATGTGGGCCTCCCGGCCGGTGAGGCAGGT
Organism: uncultured Oscillospiraceae bacterium; assembly: GCA_947628315.1. Classification (GTDB taxonomy): domain Bacteria; phylum Bacillota; class Clostridia; order Oscillospirales; family Oscillospiraceae; genus Enterenecus. The sequence continues at coordinate 33,047 of CANQZJ010000009.1, read as the reverse complement.
CTCCACGCACCGCCGCACCCGGAGGCAGGCGTCCCGGAGATCCAGATCCTCCAGCATGGTGTCGTCCACCTTCACCACGTCCATCAGGGACAGGGAGCCGTTCTCCCCCTCGTTGTCCAGGGAGTCGGACAGGGATACCTCCCCCTGGAGCTTTCGCTGGGCGCGGAAGTACATCAAGATCTCGTTTTCGATGCACCGTGAGGCGTAGGTGGCCAGCTTCACGTTTTTATCCGGCCGGAACGTAGTCACTCCCTTGATGAGCCCGATGGTGCCGATGGAGATCAGGTCGTCCTGGTCGCAGGCCGAAGTGTAGTACTTCTTCACGATATGCGCCACGAGCCGCAGATTGTGCTCGATCAGGGTATTCCGCGCCTCATCGTCCCCCGCCGCCATCCGCTCCAGGCAATCCTGCTCCTCCTCCCTGGTCAGCGTCCGGGGAAAGGAGCCGGTGCTGCCCGCCAGCCGCAGGGTGAAAAACAGGCTGTTCAGCGTCAATAAGAGCCATGCCGTCCACATGGGTAACCACCTCCATGGGATACTATGCGGAGGCGGATTGTCCCTATTTAACGATCGTGATCCGGCGCGTCAGTTACTCCACCGTCACGGATTTTGCCAAATTGCGGGGCTTGTCGATGTCGCAGCCCCGCATGAGGGCGATGTAGTAGGCCAGCAGCTGGAGAGGCGCCACCCCCAGGGAGGGCAGCAGCAGCTCGTCGGTATCCGGGATGGTGATGATGGCGTTGGCGTTTTTCGCCATAGCCTCCTCCCTGCCCTCGGTGGTGAGGGCCAGCACGTCGGCGCCGCGGCTGCGCACCTCCACCACGTTGCTCATGGCCTTGTCGAACAGCTTTTCATAGGTGGCCAGCGCCACCACCAGGGTGCCGTCCTCGATGAGGGAGATGGTGCCGTGCTTCAGCTCGCCGGAGGCATAGGCCTCGGAGTGGATGTAGCTGATCTCCTTGAGCTTGAGGGAGCCCTCCAGGCCCAGGGCGTAGTCCACGTTGCGGCCGATAAAGAATATGGAGTCGTGGTTGAAGTACTGGGAGGCGAAATACTGGATGTCCTCCTGCTTCTCCAGCACCTGTTCCAGCTTGGAGGGCAGCATGAGCAGCTCCCGCACGGCGGTCAGGATGCGCTCGTCGTCGGCGCTGCCCCGCTTTTTGGCCAGGTACAGCCCCAGCAGGTCGATCACCGCCAGCTGGGTGGAGTAGGCCTTGGTGGTGGCCACGGCGATCTCCGGCCCCGCCCAGGTGTAGAGCACCACGTCGGACTCCCGGGCGATGGACGAGCCCACCACATTGACGATGGACAGTATTTTGGCGCCAAGCGCCTTGGCCTCCCGGAGGGCCGCCATGGTGTCCAGCGTCTCGCCGGACTGGCTGATGACGATGACCAGCGTGTGCTCGTCCACGATGGGCTCCATGTACCGGAACTCGGAGGCCAGCGTCACCTCCACGGGGATGCGGAGCAGCTTCTCCAGATTGTACTTGCCCACCATGCCCACGTGGTAGGAGGAGCCGCAGGCTACAATGAAGATCTTGCGGATCGCCGCCACATAGTCGTCATCCAGGGTGAAATCCTCCAGCACCACCTGGCCGTCCTTCACCCGGGGGAATATGGCGCGGCGGAGGGCCTCCGGCTGCTCCATGATCTCCTTGAGCATAAAGTGCTCGTAGCCGCCCTTCTCCGCCGCGTCGATCTCCCAGTCCACGTGGGAGGTCTCCTTGCTCACCGGCTGGAGCAGGTGGTTGTAGCACTTGACGCCCTCGCGGGTCAGCTCGGCGATCTCGCCGTCCTCCATGTAGATGACGTCCCGGGTGTGCTTGATGATGGCGGTGACGTCGGAGGCCAGGAAGCTGAAGCCGTCCCCCAGGCCCAGGATCAGCGGGCTGTCTTTGCGCACGGCGATGAGCCGTTCGGGCTCGTCCGCGCAGATGATGCCCAGAGCGTAAGCGCCCTCGATGCGGTGGAGCACCCGCCCCACGGCCTTGAGGATGTCCCCCTCGTAGAAGTACTCGATGAGCTGGGCAACCACCTCGGTGTCGGTCTCGGAGGCGAATCCCACCCCCTGCCCCACCAGGAACTCCTTCAGCTCGGCGTAGTTCTCGATGATGCCGTTATGCACCACCGCGATGCGGCCGCTGCGGCTCACCTGGGGATGGGAGTTCACGTCCGACGGCGCGCCGTGGGTGGCCCAGCGGGTGTGCCCCACGCCGATCGTGCCGTGGATGGCGGCCCCGCCCTGGATCATATCGGAAAGCGCCCGCAGGCGCCCCTTGGTCTTGGCCACCTGGAGCTTCGTCCCGTCAAAGATGGCCACACCGGCGGAGTCATACCCCCGGTATTCCAGCCGCGCCAGCCCGTCCAGCAGGATGGGGGCGGCCTCCTCGCGGCCTACGTATCCAACGATTCCACACATAGTCGATTTCCTCCCGGAACTGATTACTTCTTTTCGCCCTTTGCGCTCTCATCATACTGCTGCTGGATGTGTTCGTCCACCTTGCGGGCGAACTCCAGGGCGGCGTTGTAACCCATCTTGCGGTTACGGTTGTTCATGGCGGCCACCTCCACGATGGCGGCCAGGTTCCGCCCGGGGCGCACTGGGATGGTGATGGTGCGCAGCTGTGAGCCCATCAGGTCGGTGAAGATCTCCTCCGCGCCCAGCCGGTCGTAGACCTTGCCCTCCTGCCAGTCCTCCAGATTGATGAGCAGGTCGATGGGGGTGTCAAACTTGATGGCGGCCATGCCGAACAGGCGCTCCACGTCCACCACGCCGATGCCGCGCAGCTCCATGTAGTGGCGGATCAGGTCGGGGGAAGTGCCGATCAGCCCGCCGTTGGGCATGCGGCGGATCTCCACCGCGTCGTCGGCGATGAGCCGGTGGCCGCGCTTGATGAGCTCGATGGCGATCTCGCTCTTGCCCACGCCGGACTCGCCGGTGAGCAGCACGCCCTCGCCGTAGACCTCCACCAGAACGCCCGGCCGCGTGATGGTGGGAGACAGCGCCGTGCGCAGATAGGTGATCATCATGCTCATGATGTTGGCGGTGGCCTCGCCGGTGCGGAGGATCACCTGCCCGTGCTTTTTCGCCAGCTCCATGCACTCGGGATAGGGCTGCAGCCCACGGGCGAAGATGATGGCGGGCGGGTTGTAGTCGAAGAGCATGTCAAAGCGGCGGCTGCGCTCCTCCACGGTCAGGCAGTTCAGATAGGAGGTCTCCACCAGCCCCAGCAGCTGGATGCGCTCCTTGTCAAAGTAGTCGAAGTAGCCGGTCAGCTGCAGACCGGGCCGGTCCACGTGCTCGATGGTGATCATTTTGTCCCGGTATCCCGCCGGCCCATACAGCACCTCCAGCCGGAACCGGTCGATGATGGTGCCCAGACGGATCCCTTTGTGCTCCGCCATAGCCGCACACCCCTCTCCTAAAATATATCTGTGCTATTATAACATATCTTCCCGAAGAAAAAAATAGCGGATTCCGTAAATTCGCACTTGATTTTCAGTTTTGTTTCTGCTAAGATAGCATAGTTAGCGATTCTATATGCGATCGTTCTGATGCAATTCCAACCAGCGAGGAGGTTTGTCAATATGGCCAAGTGCGAGTTCTGCGGCAAGGGCGTGAACTTCGGCATCCAGGTGTCCCACTCTCACCGTCGCTCCAACCGCCCCTGGAAGCCCAACGTCAAGCGCGTCAAGGCTGTGGTGGACGGCGCCCCCAAGCACGTCTACGTGTGCACCCGCTGCCTCCGTTCCGGCAAGGTCACCCGCGCGGTGTGATTTGAGCTCAAGCCAACCAACAAAGCGCCCCGTACCGATCAGGTACGGGGCGCTTTTCCGTTGGTTCAGATCCAGGACTGCTCCTCCTCCAGCTCGCCCCGCTTCTCACGGCTCATGAGCTGGTCAAGGACGCGCTGGGGCTTCTCGCCCTCGTACAGCACCGCATAGGCGCCGGTGGTAATGGGCATCTCCACCCCGGCCTTTTCGGCCATCTCCTTGGCGCTGGCGGCGGCGTAGTAGCCCTCCACCACGGCGCCGCCCATCTCGTCCATGGCCTGCTGAATGGTCTTGCCCTGGCCCAGCAGAATGCCCGCCCGGTGGTTCCGGGAGTGCATGGAGCAGCAGGTGACGATCAAATCGCCCACGCCGGCCAGGCCCGCGAAGGTCTCCTTCCGGGCGCCCATGGCCACGCCCAGCCGGGCGATCTCAGTGAGGCCCCGGGTCATCAGCATGGCTTTGGTGTTGTCCCCCAGGCCCATGCCGTCGGAGCAGCCGGCGCACAGGGCGATGACGTTTTTCAGCGCCGCGCCGATCTCCACCCCAATGATATCCGGGGAGGTGTAAATGCGGAACCGGCGGTTCATAAACAGATCCTGGGCCAGCTCGGCCGCCTTCACGTCCTCCGAGGCCACGACGACGGCGGTGGGCACGCCGCGCCCCACCTCCTCCGCATGGGAGGGGCCGGACAGCACCACCACGGGAGTCTGGCCGCCCAGCTCCTGGGCGGCCACCTGGTGGAGCAGCATGGAGGTGCCCTTCTCGATGCCCTTGGACACCAGCACCACGGGCACGCCGGGGTCGATAACCTCTTTCAGCGCCTTCGCCGTGGAGCGCACCGCAAAGGACGGGGTGGCGAGAACCACCAGGTCTCTTCCCTTTACGCAGGACAGGTCGCAGGTAAGCTCCAGTTCCTCCGGCAGGGGGACGCCTGGCAGCATAGGGTTCTCCCGGTGGGCGGCGATGGCGTCGCTCTCCTCCCGGGTGTAGCTCCAGAGGGCGGCCTCGTGGCCGTTCTCCAGCAGCACCAGCGCAAGGGCGGTGCCCCAGGCGCCGCTTCCGATGACCGCTGTCCTCATACGCCGTCCTCCTTCTCCTCCACGTCCGGGGCGGGCTCTTCCGGCTTCACCGGCGCCGCGCTCCGCTTGCCGCCCCTGTGGATGGAAAATTTGGACTCGGTGCCGTGGATCAGCCGGTAGATGTTCCCCCGGTGCTTCCAGATGACCAGGCCGCCCAGGATGAGCGCCAGCAGGATAATGAGGCCGTCCCGGAAGATGACGGCGCTGGTGATGGGGAAGGAAGCCGCCGCCGCGCAGGAGCCCAGGGATACGTACTTTGTCAGGATGACCAGGATCAGGAAGGCCGCCCAGGCCACCAGGCCGATGCGCCAGTCGATCATCCACACGATGGTGCCGCCGGACAGGATGCCCTTGCCGCCTCTGAACTGGAAGGTAAAGGGGTACATATGCCCCAGCAGGCAGAACGTGCCCGCCCAGTACTTGGACACCACCACCAGCTCCGGGGAGAGCTGGCCCGCGATCAGGGCGCCGAACAGCACCGCCAGCACCGCCTTCAGCACGTCGGACAGGATGACGGCGAGCGTCAGCGGGCCGCCGAAGGTGCGGTAGAAGTTGGTCAGGCCCGCGTTGCCGCTGCCGTGGGTGCGGACATCGTCCCCCAGGATATACTTGGACACGATCACCGAGCCGTTAAAGCAGCCCAGCACGTAGGAGATCACCGCGATCCCCAGGGCGCCCGCGGCCAGCCACAGGGCGGGCACATCGGCGTTTTCAAACACATGGGTGAACATAGGTCAGTCCTCCTTATCGCCCCGCTGGCGGATGGTGATGCGCACCGGGGTGCCGGTCAGGTCAAAGGTGTTGCGGATCTGGTTTTCCAGATAGCGCTGGTAGGAGAAGTGGAACAGTTTGGCGTCGTTGCAGAAGAACACGAAGTGGGGCGGCTTGACGCCGATCTGAGTCATATAGTAGATCTTCAGGCGGCGGCCCTTGTCGGTGGGGGGCTGAACGCGGGCCTGGGCGTCGGCCAGCACCTGGTTGAGCACGCCGGTGGGGATGCGCAGCACCGATTTCTCCGCCACCGCGTCGATATACTCGAACAGTTTCCCCACCCGCTGTCCGGTGAGGGCCGAGATGAACAGGATGGGGGCGTAGGTCATGTAGGACAGGTCACGGCGGATGTCGTCCTCCATGTGCTGCATGGTCTTGCCGTCCTTCTCCACCAGATCCCACTTGTTCACCACGATGACGGACGCCTTGCCCGCGTCGTGGGCCATGCCGGCCACCTTGGTGTCCTGCTCGGTGACGCCGTCCCGGGCGTCGATCATGATGACGCACACGTCGCTGCGCTCGATGGCCATGGCCGCCCGGAGGACGGAGAACTTCTCCACCCGGTCGTCCACTTTGGACTTCTTGCGCATGCCGGCGGTGTCGATGATGAGGTATTTGCCCCGCTCGTTCTCAAAGTAGCTGTCCACCGCGTCACGGGTGGTGCCCGCCACGTCGGAGACGATGACCCGCTCCTGGCCCAGGATACGGTTCACCAGGGAGGACTTGCCCACGTTGGGCTTGCCGATGATAGCCACCTTGGTGACGTCGTCCTCCTCCGGCTCGTCCTCCTCCGGGGGAAAGTGCTCAAAGCAGGCGTCCAGCAGGTCGCCGGTGCCGTGGCCGTGGACGGCGGACAGGGGCATGGGATCCCCCAGGCCCAGGTTATAGAACTCGTAGATATCCGGGTCGGTGGGGCCGGTGGAGTCCATCTTGTTCACCGCCAGGATCACGGGCTTGCCCGCCCGCTGGAGCATCCCGGCCACCTCCTGGTCGGCGGCGGTCATGCCGGTGCGGATGTCGCACACGAAAATGATCACGTCGGCGGACTGGATGGCGATCTCCGCCTGCTCCCGCATGAAGGCCAGGATCTGGTCGTCGGTGCCCGGCTCGATGCCGCCGGTGTCCACGATCTGGAAGGTGCGGCCCCGCCACTCCGCCTCGGCGTACAGCCGGTCACGGGTGACGCCGGGGGTGTCTTCCACGATGGACAGCCGTTTGCCGGTGAGTTTGTTGAACAGCATGGACTTCCCCACGTTGGGGCGGCCTACGATGGCCACCAGGGGCTTCGCCATGAAAATCACTCCTTATGGGAAATCAGGCCGGGCGGCCCGGTAAATTCAGTCATAGTAGTATAACACGGAGCGCGGAAAAAAGATAGCCCTTCCGGAAAATTTCTCCCCGCGTCACAGCGCCCGGTAGTAGGGGCAGATGTCCTCAAAATGCCCGTCCTTCATTCGGAACCCCCTGGGGATGGTCCCCAGCTGGACGAACCCCAGCCGCTCATAGAGCTTCCTGGCCCGGGTGTTGCAGGCCACCACCGCGTTGAACTGGAGGATGGTGAAGCCGGCCTCCCTGGCCCGCTCCAGGCAGTGGCGCACCAGCGCCTCCCCCACCCCCATGCCCCGGCAGTCCCGGGACACCGCGTAGCTGGCGTTGCAGATGTGGCCGCAGCGTCCCACGTTGTTGGGGTGCAGGATGTACATGCCCAGAACGCGGCCGTCCCCGTCCTCCGCCACGCCGCAGCAGGTCTGCCCGGCGAAAAAGGCCCCGCCGGACTCCAGGTTCAGCGGCTCCTCCTGGGGAAAGGCGACCCCGTCCTCCACCACCTGGTTCCAGATCTCCACCATAGCCGCCACGTCCGGCCCGGCGTATTCTCTCACGCGCACATCCATAAATCTTCCTCCCCGGCGTCGTCTCCGCCGGCGGCGGAGGCGTTCAAAACAAAAGCTGCCGCGGACGCGGCAGCTCGTTTTAGGTCTTACTTCTTGTCGGCGGCGGGAGCCAGCTCGCGGCCATTGTAGGTCATGCAACTCCTGCAGATGCGGTGGGGCAGGCACACGGCGCCGCACTTGGGGCAGGTGTTGACAGAGGGAGTCGCCAGCTTCCAGACGGAGCTGCGGCGCTTGTTCCGACGCTGCTTGGATACTTTACTCTTGGGGACGGCCATTTTGACACCTCCTTGTCGGTCTATGTCCAAAAGACATACTGTTATACATCGTCAGGGTTCTGTTCCAGGAGCTTGGCCAGCTTGGCCAGCCTGGGATCCGCCTCTTTTTTGCAGCGGCACGGCTCCGTGTTCAAATCGGCGCCGCAGCCGGGGCAGATGCCCTTGCAATCCTCGGAACAGAGGTTCTTTGTGTCCATCTCCAGCAGGAAGGTCTCCCGCATGAGTTCGTCCAGCTCCAGTGTCCCGTCCCTGTCCAGCAGGACGATGTCGTCGTTCTCCCCGTTCTCCAGCTCCAGGGCCAGCAGGGTCTCGTACTCCACCGTTTTCTCCCGCTCAAAGGGCTTGGCGCACCGGTCGCAGACCAGCGACAGAACTGTGTCCAGCTTCGCCTCAAGCACCATGGCCCCGGCCATATTCCGCACCCTGCCCTCCACAGTGACAGGCCGCGTGATGGGCCGCGCTCCGTTCCACTCCACGTCGGACAGATCCAACTGATAGGAGAACGGCAGCTCCGCGCCCGGCTCCTGGGCAAATTGCTTGAGATCCAGCTTCATGACACACCTCGCATAATGGCACGAGTGACATTGTAACAAATCAAGCCCAGCTTGTCAAACCTTTTCTACGGTTTTTTTCAAGAAATTTCGATATGATGGCGGCGAAATCAAATGCCCAGCTTGATCCACAGGTCGTTATAGAGGGTGCGGGCCTCCTGGGGCAGACAGACGTACATCTCGCAGCGCTCCAGCACGTCCTCGGGGGCGGCCATGATCTCATAGGTCTCCTCGTCCAGTTCCTCGCCGTACAGCTCCTCGTAGTAGGCGGGGTACTCCTCCAGCGCCTCGGCGTTGGGGGAGGCGTACCAGATATAGTCCATGTTTGCCAGGTTGCACTCCTTGGAGGCGATGAAGTTGATCCATTTCATGGCGTTCTCATAGTGGGGGGCGTCTTTCAGCACGCACATGGCGTCCACGAACCAGTTGGAACCCTCTTTTGGGATGACGAACCGCAGATCCACCCCATCGGCCTGGTTCTCCACCATGGACAGGTAGTCGCCGGCGTAATAGAAGGCGATGGCGGCGTTGCCGCCCTCCATGGTCTGGAATATCTCGTCCATCACCTTGCCCTGGTAGACGCCGCGGGCGTTGGCGTCGGCGATGAGCTCAAAGGCCTCGTTGATCTCATCGGGATCGGTGGTATTCATGGAGTAGCCCAGGTATTTCAGCGCCACGCCGATGGCGTCCCGGCTGTTGTTGATGAGCAGCACCTGGCCGGCGTAGGTGTCGTCGAACAGCACAGACCAGCTGTCGATCTCCTCGTCCACCACGGCGGCGTTGTAGATGATGCCCACGGTGCCCCAGGTATAGGGCACGGTGTACCTGTTCTCCGGGTCGCAGGGCAGATCCTTAAAGCGGTCGTCGATCTGGCTGTAGTTTGGGATCTGCCCGTAGTCCAGCTCCTCCAGCATGCCCTCCTCGATGAGCTGGGAGATCATATAGTCGGAGGGGACGATGACGTCGTAGTCGGCGCCGCCGCTTTTCAGCAGGGAGTACATGGCCTCGTTGGACTCGGCGGTCTGGTAATTCACCCGGACGCCGTACTCCTCCTCGAACTGGTCGATGAGGCTCTCGTCGATATACTCGCCCCAGGAGCACACGTTGACCACGGGCACCGAGGTGGTGAAGGCGGTGAGCAATCCCACGGTGGCGACGAACGCCACACACAGCACCGCGGCGGTCACCCGGCGGAACACCCTGCCCTGGGGGGTGGCCAGCTTTTCACGGATAGACTCGATAAAGGGATTTGGCTTTACAGGTTCGAAAGACGCTCGTTTCTCCGCCATCTTCTCCTGCCGCATCTCCCGGATGTTGTTGATGACCAGCACCACCAGCACCGCCAGGAACATCAAGGTGGACACGGCGTTGACCACGGGGGTGACCCGCTTCTTGGTCATGCCGTAGATGGCCATCGCCAACGTCTGGGTGGAGGAGCCGGCGGTGAAGTAGGAGATCACGAAGTCGTCCACCGACATGGTGAAGGCGATGAGCGCGCCGGACACAATGCCGGGCTTGATCTCCGGCAGAATGACCTTGAAGAAGGCCTGCATCCAGGTGCAGCCCAGATCCTGGGCGGCATCCACCAGGTTCTTGTCCATCTGGCGGAGCTTGGGGGCCACGTTCAGGATCACATAGGGGATGTTGAAGCACACGTGGGCCAGGATCAGGGTTACAAGCCCCAGGTGGAGCTGCTCCGGCAGGGTGATTGCGTGCTGGACGGAGTTGAACCACTCGGCGAAACCATGCCAGCCGTTGAAGAAGGCCACGAAGAACAGGCACAGGGACACGCCGGTGACGATGTCGGCGTTCATCATGGGCACGTCGTTGACCACCAGGATGGGGTCGCGCCACTTCTTGGTCAGGGAGTAGATGCCGATGGCGGCAAAGGTGCCCGCCACCGTGGCGATGGCCGTCGCCAGCAGGGACACCAGCAGGGTGGTCGCCAGGCTCTCCATCACCAGGCGGTTTTCAAACAGGGATGCGTACCACTTGAGGGAAAAGCCCTGCCACACGGCGCTGGAATCGCCGGCGTTGAACGAAAAGACGATCAGCAGGAAAATGGGCAGGTACAGGAACAGGAACACCAGGCCGATGACAAAGCGGCCCCCGAAGCGATTCTGCTTTCTCATAGCATCACCGCCTGTTCCTCGCCCTCACCGAAGTGGTTCATCACCAGCATACAGATGAGCACGATCACCATCATCACCATGGAGATGGCGGCGCCCAGGTGGGGGTTGTAGGCCCCGCCCAGGAATTGATTTTCAATGAGGTCGCCCAGCATCATGGAGGTGCCGCCGCCCAGCAGACGGGAGATGGCGAAGGTGGACACGGAGGGCACGAACACCATGGTCACCCCGGACAGCACGCCGGGGAGGGACAGGGGCAGGGTCACCCGGCGGAACACCTCGCCGGCGCCGGCGCCCAGATCCTGGGCCGCCTCGATGAGGCTGTTGTCCATCTTGCACAGCACCGAGTAGATAGGCAGGATCATGAACGGCAGATAGTTATACACCATGCCCAGCACCACCGCGCCGGGGGTACGGATCATCTGGAAGTACTCGACGTCGCTGCCGGTGATGTGATTGTAGAGGGAGATCAGCCCGATCTTCTGAAACAGCTGGTTCAGAAGGCCGTTGTTCTCCAGGATGGACATCCAGGCGTAGGTGCGCAGCAGAAAGTTGATCCACATGGGCAGCATGATGAGTGCCATGGCCACCCGCTGGAAGCCGGGGCCCTCTTTCGCCATGAGATAGGACACGGGGTAGCCGATGAGCAGGCACACCACCGTGGCGATGATGGCCAGCCAGAAGGAGCGGCCAAACACCGTCACATAGTCGAACATACCGGTGAAGTTCTCAAAGGTGAGGTGCAGTCCCTCCCCCGCGTCGGAGGCGGCGGTGGTCAGCGAGTACACCAGCATGATGACGATGGGGATGACCACGAACAGCGCCATCCACACCACATAGGGGATGGCAAACAGGGAGCGCTTATTCTTCATCGGCCGCATCCTCCTCTTCCTCGTCCAGGAGGGTGGGGTCGTTGATCTCGTCGTACTCCTCGGAGTAGGAGGAGTAGTCGCCGAACATGCCGGAGTACTGGCTCTTTTTCATCACGTGGAAGCCGTCCGGGTCGATCTTGATGCCGATGCGGCTGCCCTCGGGGCAGAAGTCGGTGGTCTGGATCAGCCACTTGAAGCCGTAGAAGTCCACAATGGTGTCATAGTGGACGCCCTTGAAGGTGACGGAGGTGACGGTGCCCTTCAGCTGGCCCTCCGCCTCGGACACGATGTCCACGTCCTCCGGGCGGATGACCACGTCCACCGGCTCGTCCTTCTCAAAGCCCTTGTCCAGACACTGGAAACGGCGGTTGAAGATCTCCACCACACAGTCGGCCCGCATAACGCCGTCGATGATGTTGGACTCGCCGATGAAGTCGGCCACAAAGGCGTTCCTGGGCTCGTTGTAGATGTCCTCAGGGGAGCCCACCTGCTGGATGCGGCCGCCGTCCATCACCACCACGGTGTCGGACATGGCCAGGGCCTCTTCCTGGTCGTGGGTCACATAGATAAAGGTGATCTCCATCTCCTGCTGGATGCGCTTCAGCTCCTGCTGCATATCCTTGCGGAGCCGCATATCCAGGGCGCCCAGGGGCTCGTCAAGGAGCAATACCTTGGGCCGGTTCACCAGGGCGCGGGCGATGGCCACCCGCTGCTGCTGGCCGCCGGACAGGGCCGTCACGGGCCGCTTCTCGAACCCGCGCAGGTTCACGATCTCCAGCATCTCCATCACCCGCTGGTGGATCTCCGCCTCGGGGATCTTCACCTTCCGGCGGATCTCGCTGCCTCCCTCCTGCTCCACCACGGTCTGGCCCATGCGCAGGCCGAAGGCCACGTTCTCGAACACGTTGAGGTGGGGGAACAGGGCGTACCGCTGGAACACGGTGTTCACCATGCGCTTGTGGGGCGGCACGTCGTTGATGCGGTGGCCGTCAAACAAAACGTCCCCAGAGGTAGGCGTCAAAAAACCACCGATGATTCTGAGCGTGGTTGTTTTGCCGCACCCACTGGGGCCCAGCAGAGTGAGGAATTCCTTATCCTGGATGGAGAGGTCGATGTGATCAAGTACGATTTCATCGTCATAGGACATGACGCAGTTGGACAGACGGATCAGTTCCTTGGACATGGCGATCACCTTGTTTTTCTGAAAATTTCAGCTCCCTCGATTTATTCACCCGGCTGGTGTCCGTCTATTGCGGACAACCGCGGCAAAGCGGCCCGGGTTTTCACGGATAGCGAGTTTCACTATAGACGCTTTGCCCCCCCTTGTCAACATTTTTGTCCCCAAAATTCTGACGAATTTTACCGGCGGGACGACCGCGTTTTTCTCCCGGCGGTCAAGGGCGTACCGTCCCCAATCGGAGGACATTCCACCGCTTCTTTTCTGTTTGACTAATCGGCCGCGATATAGTATAATACCTTGATTTAATACGCACCTGTGAGAGGAGGGGTCTCCGTGTGGCTGGCGTCTGACTGGACGGAATATGAGCTGATCGACTGCGGCAGGGGCGAAAAGCTGGAGCGCTGGGGCGACAAGCTGCTGGTGCGGCCCGACCCCCAGGCCATCTGGAACACCCCCCGCAGCCACCGGGGCTGGCGGCAGCCCGACGCCCGGTACGCCCGCTCCAACACCGGCGGCGGCCAGTGGGCCTCCGGCGGGGACGCCGGCAAGTGGCGCCTGCACTATAAGGAGCTGACCTTCCAGGTGGGCCTGATGAACTTTAAGCACACCGGCATCTTCCCGGAGCAGGCCGCCAACTGGGACTGGGCGAGGGAGCAGATCAGGAGGGCTGACCGGCCCGTCTCCGTGCTGAACCTGTTCGCCTACACCGGCGGGGCCACCGTGGCCTGCGCGGCGGCGGGGGCCTCTGTGTGCCACGTGGACGCGGCGAAAGGGATGGTGCAGTGGGCCAGGGAGAACGCGAAACTCTCCGGCCTGGAGGACGCCCCCATCCGCTGGATCGTGGACGACTGCGCAAAATTCGTGGAGCGTGAAATCCGCCGCGGCCGCCGGTACGACGCCGTCATCATGGATCCGCCCTCCTATGGCCGCGGGCCCTCCGGCGAGGTTTGGAAGCTGGAGGAGAACCTCTACCCCTTTGTGGAACTGGTGGCCGGCGTGCTGTCGGACTCCCCCCTGTTCGTCATCCTGAACTCCTACACCACGGGGCTGGCCCCGTCGGTGCTGACCTATATTTTACAGACGGTCATCGGCGGCAGATACGGCGGCCGCACCGTCTCCGACGAGCTGGGCCTGCCCGTCACCCAGACGGGGCTGGCCCTCCCCTGCGGCGCCACCGGCCGCTGGCAGGCGTAAGCCCATGGAGGACGTCTATGACGTGTTCGTGGCCGGCACCCTGAACTATCTGGTGAAGATGCTGCCCGGACTGTTGGCGGCGGCCATCCTCTACTGTGTCCTGCGGCCTGTCCGGCTCAAGCGGTTGGCAAAGCTGGGATTGGCCAGCTCCAACGCCCGTGAATGGGCGATGCTGGTCTTCTGGCTGTACTGCGGCGCCATGTCGGTGCTGACCCTCACCCCCCGCTGGCTCAACTGGTATACCGCCCTTAAAAACGGCGGCCTCGACCGCCCCTTTTTCCAGCCGGGCAACTTTGAGTGGATCGGCGGCATCCTGGACTTTTTCAAGGACAGCCTCTATCTGAAGCTGTGGGCGCTGTTTTTCCTGGCCGGCAATATCGTCGTGTTCGCGCCCATCGGCCTGTTCACGGGGCTGCTGTGGCGGGGCTGCGGCGCAAAGCGGATCCTGCTGATCGGTTTGACCGTCACCCTGTGCATCGAGAGCTGGCAGCTGTGCATCGGCCGCACCTTTGATGTGAGCGACATCGTGCTGAATACCCTGGGCGTCATGCTGGGCTGGCTGGCGTGGCGATCCGTCGACCGCCGCTCCCCCGCCTTTACCGCCAAATTCCATGTAGTTCCACGTAAGGAGCAGTTATGAGCGACATTATCCGTACCGAAAACCTGACATTCCGATACACCACCGAGGAGGGAGTCGCCCCCACCGTGCTGGACGATATCGACCTGACGATCCAGGCCGGCTCTTTCGTGGCGGTGCTGGGCCACAACGGTTCCGGCAAGTCCACGTTGGCGAAGCACTTCAACGCCATTCTGCTGCCCTCCGGCGGCAAGGTGTATGTGGACGGCATGGACACCGTGGACGAGGATCGTCTGCTGGACATCCGCCGGCAGATCGGCATGGTGTTCCAGAACCCGGACAATCAGATCGTCGCCAGCGTTGTGGAGGAGGACGTGGCCTTCGCCCCGGAGAACCTGGGGGTGCCCTCCGCCGAGATCCGCAGGCTGGTGGACGACGCCCTGAAAACCGTGGGCATGGAGAAATACGCCCGTCACGCCCCTCACCTGCTGTCCGGCGGGCAGAAACAGCGGGTAGCTATCGCGGGCGTCCTGGCCATGCGGCCCCGGTGCATCGTGCTGGACGAGCCCACCGCCATGCTGGATCCGGTGGGACGCGCCGAGGTCATCACCACGATCAGGAAGCTGAACCGGGAACGGGGCGCCACCGTCGTCCTCATCACACACCACATGGACGAGGCCGCCCAGGCGGATCGGCTGGTCATCATGCACGACGGGAAAATCGTCCGGGACGGCGTGCCGTCGGAGGTGTTCCAGGATGTGGAGGGCCTGCGCTCCATGGGTCTGGAAGTCCCCCAGCCGGTGGCGCTGATGTATGAGCTGCGCAAGAGCGGCGTGGACGTCCCGCTGGACACGCTGAACGCGGAGGACTGCGCCGCCGCCCTCTTGAAACTATTGGTATAAGGATGGAAGGCTTTGGATCCCATTATTGAGACAAAAAATCTGACCCACGTGTACAGCCAGGGCACACCCTTCCAGCACACCGCGCTGGACGGCGTGGCGTTCTCGGCCATGCCGGGGGAATATATCGCCGTCATCGGGCGCACCGGGTCGGGCAAGTCCACCCTGATCCAGCACCTGAACGGCCTGTTGAAGCCCACGGACGGCCAGGTGCTGTTCGACGGGGAGGACATCTGGGCAGATCAGCAGCGCACCCACCAGATCCGATTCCAGGTGGGGCTGGTGTTCCAATACCCGGAGTACCAGCTCTTCGAGGAGACGGTGTATCAGGACATCGCCTTCGGCCCCAAAAACATGGGGCTGGACAAGGACGAGATCGACCGGCGGGTGCGCCAGGCGGCCCACTTTGTGGGGCTGAAGGACAAGACGCTGGAAAAGTCCCCCTTCGACCTGTCCGGCGGGCAGAAGCGGAGAGTCGCCATCGCGGGGGTCATCGCCATGGAGCCGTCGGTGCTCATCCTGGACGAGCCCACCGCCGGCCTCGATCCCGCCGGCTCCGCGAAGATCCTGGAGAACATCCGCGCCTATCACGAGGAGAAAAACGCCTGCATCATCCTGGTGTCCCACTCCATGGAGGAGGTGGCCCGGGAGGCGGAGCGGCTGGTGGTCATCGACCACGGGCACATCCCCTTCTCCGGCGCGCCGGCCGACGTGTTCTCCCACGTCGCCGAGCTGGAGAAAATGGGCCTGGGCGTCCCCGCCATGACCGGCGTGTTCGCCCGGCTCCGCGCCATGGGCGTTGACGTGCCCGCCTCCGTCTACACGGTGGAGCAGGCCCGGGACGCGGTGCTTGCCGCCCTCCAAAAGAAAGGGGGCGGAAAGTAATGGCGCTAAAGGACATCACTCTGGGCCAGTATTTCCCCGGCTCCTCCCCCATCCATAAATTAGACCCCAGGGCCAAGCTGATCGGCCTGGTGGTCTACATCGTGGCGCTGTTTCTGGCCCAGTGGTTCGTCACCTATGCGATTCTGCTGGCGGTGCTGGCGATCATCGTGAAGGTGTCTTCCGTCAAGGCAAAGGCGTTGTTCAAGGGCATGAAGCCGGTGATCTTCCTGCTGGTGTTCACCGCCGTGCTCAACGCCATCTACACCCCCGGCACGCCGATCTTTAAGGTCTGGATCATCACCGTCACCTACGAGGGCGTGTTCCGCGCCTTCTTCATGGTGGTGCGCATCATGATGCTGATCTCCTGCACCTTCCTGCTCACCTACACCACCTCCCCCCTGGCGCTGACCGACGGGCTGGAGAGGCTGCTGTCGCCCCTGAAAAAGCTCCACGTGCCCGTCCACGAGCTGTCCATGATCATGTCCATCGCCCTGCGGTTCATCCCCACGCTGATCGAGGAGACCGACAAGATCATGTCCGCCCAGCGGGCCCGGGGCGCCGACTTTGACAACGGCAGCATCATCCAGCGCGCCAAGGCGCTGATCCCCCTGCTGGTGCCGCTGTTCATCTCCGCCTTCCGGCGGGCCGACGAGCTGGCCACCGCCATGGAGTGCCGCTGCTACCACGGCGGCGAGGGCCGCACCCGGATGAATCAGCTCCACTACCGCGGCGGCGACGTGGCGTTCATCATCGGCTCCATCGTGTTGGCGGCGGCGATCGGCGTCATGGGGCACTTCGGACTGTAATTCTCATGAAAGGCGGTACGCCGATGGAACAGCGCAACATCGCCCTGCGGCTCAGCTATACCGGCACCGCCTACCACGGCTGGCAGGTGCAGAAAAACGCCTCCTCTGTGGCGGAGACGCTGGAAAAGGCCCTGTCCTCTGTGGTGGAGCACCCCGTCAAAGTCACCGGGGCGGGCCGCACCGACGCCGGCGTCCACGCCCAGGTGTACGTTGCCAACTTCCGCACCACCTCCGGCATCCCCATCGACCGGCTGCCCCTGGCGGTGAACACCCGATTGCCGGACGACATCTCCGTGTATAAGGCGACCGTCGTCCCCGACAGTTTCAACGCCATCGGCTCCTGCCTGAAAAAGGAGTACACCTACCGCATCTACAACTCCCGCATCCGGGATCCCTTCTATGTGAACCGGGTGTGGTTCTATCCCAAGCCCCTGGACGAGCACATCATGGCAAAGGCCGCAAAACAGTTTGTGGGCACCCACGACTTCGCCGCCGTCCGCTCGGTGGGCACCGAGACCAGGACCACCGTCCGCACCGTCCACTACTTCGACGTGGAACGCCGCGGCGAGATCATCGACTGCCGGGTGTGCGCCGACGGATTCCTCTACAATATGGTGCGCGCCATGGTGGGCACCTGTATCTATGCCGCCGAGGGCAAGCTGGATCCGGCGGACATCCCGGAGATCCTGTCCTCCCGGAACCGGACGCTGGCCGGCCCCACCGCCCCGCCGGACGGGCTCTACATGACGAATCTCTGGTACGACGAGGACGTACTTTAACGGCTCCTGAATGCCATTCAGAAGCATGATATGAAAGGAGGGCGCTTTATGGCGGAGCGGATCCCCAGGCAGACACCCGCCCAACAGCCTGAACCAAAACCGAAAAAGAAGGCGCCCAGCTTTGTCAAGCGGCTGCTGTTATTCCTGCTGGTGGCGGCGGTGGCCGTAGGCGCGGTGGCGGCGGTGGCCTTCCGCGACCGGTTGAACATCGACAGCATCCGCCGCTGGTTTGAGTACCGCTCCCTTCTGCGGAACGACAGCGGCCAGGCCGAGTCCTTTGTGTACGACGGCAACATCGACGACGCCTTTGCCGCCCTGGACGGCGACCTGCTGGTGTGCTCCGGCAACGCCATCTCCCTCTACTCCGGCAGCGGCACCCGGTATATCAGCCAGTCCGCCTCCATGGAACACCCGGTGGTGGACTCCAACGGCACCCTGGCCGTGGCATATGACGCCGGCGGCTCCTCCCTCTTTGTGCTGGGGCAGCGCTCCCTCATCTGGTCGGCGGACGACCTGGAGACCATCCTGTCCGCGCGGCTGAACAAAAACGGGCAGCTCACCGTGGTCACTCAGCCCAGCGGCTACCGCAGCGCGGTGACGGTCTACAGCGCCGCCTACGAGCCGGTGATGACCGTGAACCTGTCCTCCACCCTGGCCACGGACGCCGCCCTGTCCGACGACGGCAAAACGCTGTCCATCCTCACCGTGGGGCAGGAGAACGGCACTTTTGCCACCACGGCGGAGTTCTACTCCATGACCTATTCCGCCGGGGAGTTCACCCCCGATCTCACCTGCTCCCTGGGCGGCGCGGTCTCTCTGGATCTGAAGCACAGCGCCGATCTGCTGTGGTGCCTGGAGGAGCAGGGCCTGTCGGTCATCGACCACGCGGGCAATGTAAACTCCGCCAGCTGGGCCAGCCGCTATCTGCGGCAGTACACCCTGGACGGCGACGACTTTGCCGCTGTGCTGGTGAGCCGGCACAAGTCGGGCAGCCAGTCCGAGCTGCTGATGGTGGGCAAGGGCGCCCAGACCCGGAGTCTCGCCATGAACGAGCAGGTGCTGTCCATCTCCGCCGCCGGGCGGTATGTGGCGGTGCTCACCGCCGACCGGCTGGACATCTACACCAGCGATTTCGAGCTGTACAGCACCCTGGAGGGCACCCAGGGAGCCCGGAAGGTGCTGATGCTGAGCAACGGCTCCGCCATTCTCCTCTCGGCGGACACCGCCGGCTTCTACGTCCCATGACCCCCGCACATCCCGCCGGGATCCGGCGCTTGAAATGAGAGAAACAGGAGGTCTCCACCATGCCATCTTACATCTTTGACGTTGTCATCATCGCCGTTCTGGCGTTTTTCGCCTGGCAGGGCGCGCGAAAGGGCCTGATCCTGACGCTGTGCGGCCTGGCCGCCGTCTTCGTGGCGTTTTTCGGCGCGAAGTTCGTGTCCTCCACCTTCTGTGGGCCGGTTTCCAATATCATCCGGCCGATGATCGTCCAGACCATCGAGGGCGCGATCAAGGATCCTTCCGCCGACCCGGAGGCCTCCGCCGGGATCGGCGGCCCGTTGACCGGCGTCGGCACGGCCACCGCGGCGCCCATTCCGGGAAGTGACGCGGAAGGTGCCGATCCTCAGCAGTCCTCCCTGACCCTGAAGGCGCTGATGGAGCACATCAAGGACATCCCGATTTTCAAGGGCATCTACAACGTGCTCCAGGAGGCGGTGGACAGCGGCGAGGTCAAGCCCACCGCCGCCCAGACTCCGGTGGACGCGCTGGCCGGCTACATTGCCATGGGCATCTCCAAAACAGTTCTGTTCGGCCTCACCTTCCTGGCCATCGCGCTGGGCTGGCTGCTGCTGAGCCGCGCGCTGGATCTGGCTTTCAAACTGCCCATTCTGGCGCAGATCAACCTGCTCGGCGGTCTCGTCCTGGGGCTGATCGAGGCGGCCCTGGTCATCATCGTCGTGGTGTGGCTGGGCCAGGCGTTCAACTGGATCCCGGCGGAACCCGAGTCCCCCCTGCTGAAGCTGTTTACGGTGGAGAAGCTCTGGGAGCTTTGGAGGGATCTCCCCATCTGACGCGGCATTCCCTGCCGGTTTCTCCGGGACGCGCCAGTTTGCTCGTACATTGCCACAATAATATTCACAACATGTTCATATTTATCTGATATGGTGTGTCCCAAAGAACACTTCCCCCGCGAAAGGAGCAAGCTATGCAGCCTATTTTGTGCAACCGCTGCCACAAAAACGTGGCGGTCATCTTTATCACGAAGATCGAGGGCAGCCAGACCAAAAACGAGGGCCTCTGCCTCAAATGCGCCAAGGAGCTTGGCATCAAGCCGGTGGACGACATGATGAAGAAGATGGGCATCTCCGACGACGATCTGGATTCCATCTCCAGCGAGATGATGTCCGCCTTCGGCGGCGCCGAGGGCATCGAGGGTCTCTCCGACGGCGAGGAGGACGGCCGCCGGGACGAGGACGACGACGGCCGCACCGCCACCTTCCCCTTTCTGAACCGGCTGTTCGGCGGCCAGAATCAGAACCAGGAGAACCAAAACGGCCAGAACGGCGGCCAGAGCCAGGGCGGCGCTCCCGCCAAGGACGCCCCCAAGGGCGGCGACCGGGGCCAGAAGCGCAAGTTTCTGGAGAGCTACTGCATGTCCCTCACCCGCCGTGCCCAGGAGGGCAAGCTGGATCGCATCGTGGGCCGCGCCGACGAGATCGAGCGCACCATCCAGATCCTGAACCGGCGGCAGAAGAACAACCCCTGCCTCATCGGCGAGCCCGGCGTGGGCAAGACCGCCATCGCCGAGGGCCTGGCCCAGCGCATCAACGACCGGCAGGTGCCCTATAAGCTGCTGGACAAAGAGGTCTACCTCCTCGACCTCACCGCCCTGGTGGCGGGCACCCAGTTCCGGGGCCAGTTTGAGAGCCGCATGAAGGGCCTGATCGAGGAGATCAAGAAGCTGGGCAACATCATCCTGGTCATCGACGAGGTACACTCCATCGTGGGCGCCGGCGACGCCGAGGGCTCTATGAACGCCGCCAACATCCTGAAGCCCGCCCTGTCCCGGGGGGAGATCCAGGTCATCGGCGCCACCACCCTCACCGAATACCGCAAGTACATCGAAAAGGACTCCGCCCTGGAGCGCCGTTTCCAGCCCGTGATGGTGGAGGAGCCCTCCATCGAGGACTCCGTTGAGATCTTGAAGGGCATCGCCCCCTATTACGAGGACTTCCACCACGTGACCATCAGCCCGGATATGTGCCGGATGGCCGTCACCATGAGCGAGCGGTACATCACCGACCGGTATCTGCCTGACAAGGCCATCGACCTCATCGACGAGGCCGCCTCCGAGGTGAACCTACACAACAGGGATCTGGCCCGGATGGCGGAGATCGACCGGGAGGTGGCCGACTACGAGAAGGAGGCGGAGATCGTGCTGGCCTCCACCGGCGGACAGGACGACCCCCAGCTCCAGGAGCTCCAGAAGCAGCTCCAGCGGCTCCAGCGCCAGCGGGACACCCTGGAGATGGCGGTGAGCCGGGACGACTCCGAGGCCCCCAACCGCAGCGATCCCGCCTTCCAGGAGCGGCAGAACAACCGCCGCCAACAGATCAGCGAGCTGACCAATCAGCTGGCCGACCTGAACAACCGGAAGACGGAAGTCCAGACCGCCGCCAACAACAAGGCGTACCAGCGTCTGGCCGAGCTGCACAGCCGCCAGGCGCGGCTCCAGGAGGAGCGCTCCGCCCTGGCCGCCAAAGGCGATCCCCCGCTGACGGCGGCGCACCTGGCAAGGGTCATCGAGCTGTGGACAAAGATCCCCGCCTCCCAGATCCAGGAGCAGGAGTTCGAGCGGCTGGCAAAATTGGAGGAACGGCTCAAGGCCCACATCGTGGGCCAGGACGAGGCCGTGGCCGCCGTGGCAAACGCCATCCGCCGGGGCCGCGTCGGCATCTCCGCCAAACACAAGCCCGTGTCCTTCATCTTTGTGGGCTCCACCGGCGTGGGCAAGACCGAGCTGGTCAAGCAGCTGGCCGCCGACCTGTTCTCCTCCCCCGAGTCCCTGATCCGGCTGGATATGTCCGAGTTCATGGAGAAGCACTCCGTCTCCCGGATCATCGGCTCCCCTCCGGGCTACGTGGGGTATGACGACGCCGGCCAGCTCACCGAGAAGATCCGGCGCAAGCCCTACTCCGTCATCCTGTTCGACGAGATCGAGAAGGCCCACCCCGACGTGCTCAACGTGCTGCTGCAGATCCTGGACGACGGCCACATCTCCGACGCCCACGGCAAGGTGGTCAACTTCGAGAACACCGTCATCGTCATGACCTCCAACGCCGGCAGCAACATCAAGGGCGGCTCCCTGGGCTTCGACCGCACCGCCAACCAGCTGGGCAAAGAAAAGGCCATGAAGGGGCTGGAGTCCTTCCTGCGGCCGGAGTTCATCAACCGGGTGGACGAGATCGTCTACTTCAACCAGCTCACTGAGGACAACTTCAAGGGCATCGCCAGGATCATGCTGTCCGAGCTGGACGCAGTCATGAAGGACAAGAACATCGACTTCTCCTACGACGAGAGCGTGCTGGACTATCTGGTGAAGAAGTCCTACTCCTCCGTCTACGGCGCCCGGAACCTGCGCCGGCAGATCCAGCGGGATCTGGAGGATTCCATCGCCGCGAAGCTCATCGAGCGGTACGCAAATCCCGTGCGGACGATCCGCGTCACCGCCGAGGGGGACGCGCTGCAGATCGTCACAGACTGAGCATAACAAAAAAACAGCGGGAAGGCTCCCCATCCGGGAGCCTTCCCGCTGTTTTTTGGCGGGCCGGTGTCATTCAGGTCGCATTTATGTCGTTCAGGGCAAAGCGGTTGACAAACGCGCCGGATGGTTTGATACTATACAAATTGGTTCAAACCGACCATGGACAGAGCGGCCGGACACAGCGCCGGCCGGCGCGCAAAACGATCATAAGTGCGGAAAGGAAGGCATCAAAATGGATGAACTGAGAGAACGAACCAATCCCTCATTTAACGCGGCCAAGTCAGCCCTGGTGTATCTCATGAAGGCCGGAGACCAGGATGCGGCCATGATGGCAAAAGAGCTGCACATCGAACCGGACGAGGTGTTCCAGGGCGGGCAGCAGGCCGCCCTGAGCCTGGGCATGATGGCGCAGGTAGACGCCTTCCACGAAATCATGGATCAGTTTTTGGCCGCCGGGCCGGAGCAGACCATCGTGGATCTGGGCTGCGGCTATACCCCCCGGGCCCTGTGGGAGGGGCTTTCCGCCAAGCGCTTCATCGGCTGCGACCTGCCCATCGTCATCGACGATATGGCCCCGCTGATGAAAAAGATGCTGGCCGGCAAAAACCGCCCCGCCCCCGCGGAATACAAGGCCGCGGATTTCACAAACTTCGCCTCTCTCCGCTCTGCCCTGGACGGGGTGGATGGGCCGGTGTGCCTCACCAGCGAGGGGACGCTGACCTACCTCACCCAGTCGGAGGTGCGGCAGCTGTGCGCCAACGTGCGGCGGGTGCTCAAAGAGTTCGGCGGCCGCTGGCTCACCCCGGATCCGGAGGCGGGCAAGCGCACCATTGGCACGCTGAGAGCCGTGATGGGCGAGGAGGCCATCAAAAACATGATGAGCGCCTTCAACACCCTGTCCACCCAGTCGGACGTGACGGTGGGGGGCAACGATCTGGTGATGCACTTCGGAGAGGCGGACGGATTTGAGAAGGCGACGGCCCTTCTGGCCGAAAACGGCCTGAAGGCGAAGCCGCTTCCCATGGGCGAGTACATGCCCGAACTGAAGGTATTCTCCCAGCTGGGCGAGCAGCAGCGCGAGTCGATGAAAGAGCTGTACGCGGGCCTGACGGTCTGGGAGATCACCCCGGATCCCGACTGGCAGGAGCCCGAGGCAAAGACGGGCGCCGCCTTCGGTATAGACACCGCCGTAAACGGCACGGAGCTCGCCGTCGTCCTCCGGGGCCGGGTGGACTCCCTCACCGCGCCGGACTTCCTGGCCGCCTTTGAGAAGATCGCCGGGGAAAACGCCCTCACCGCCGCCACGGTGGATATGTCGAATCTGGAGTACATCTCCTCCGCCGGACTGCGGGTGCTGCTCATCATGACCAAGCGCCTGGGCACGGGCCATGTGACCGTCACCGGGGCCAACGAGCTGATCCGCTCCATCTTCGAGCAGACGGGATATGACAATATCCTGACACTGGACTGAGCGTACATTGACAGCATAAAGAGGGCCGCCCTTACGGGCGGCCCTCTCTCTATTATCTTACAGCCTCTCACGGATGGCCCGGAGGAACTCCAAACTGGTGACCTTCCGGGCGGGGGTCTCCCCCTCCCAGAGGCCGGCCAGGTCGCCGGTCATGGTGCCGCTCTCGATGGTGTCGATGCAGGCCTTCTCCAGTTTCTTGGCGAAGTCCACCAGCTCCGGGATGCCGTCCAGCTCCCCCCGCTTGGCCAGGGCCCCCGTCCAGGCGAAGATGGTAGCCATGGGGTTGGTGGAGGTCTCCTCCCCCTTCAGATACTTGTAGTAGTGCCGGGTGACGGTACCGTGGGCGGCCTCGTACTCAAAGTTGCCGTCGGGGGACACCAGCACGGAGGTCATCATGGCGAGGGAGCCGAAGGCGGTGGACACCATGTCGCTCATCACATCGCCGTCGTAGTTCTTGCAGGCCCAGATGAAGCCGCCCTTGGAGCGGATGACACGGGCCACCGCGTCGTCGATCAGGGTGTAAAAGTACTCGATCCCCTTCTCCTCAAAGGCCGCCTTGTACTCCGATTCGTAGAGGTCGGCGAAGATATCCTTGAACCGGTGGTCGTACTGCTTGGAGATGGTGTCCTTGGTGGAGAACCACAGATCCTGGTTGGTGCTCAAAGCGTATTGGAAGCAGGAGTGGGCGAAGGATGTGATGGACTTGTCCAGATTGAACTGGCCCTGGAGGACGCCGGGGCCCTTGAACTCCTGGATGGTCTGGCGGGTCTCGGCGCCGTCGGCGGCGGTGAACACCAGCTCCGCCTTGCCCGCGCCCGGGACGCGGTACTCGGAGGCCTTGTACACGTCGCCAAAGGCGTGACGGGCGATGGTGATGGGCTCCTTCCAGTTCTTCACCACGGGGTTGATCCCGTTGACCATGATGGGGGCCCGGAACACGGTGCCGTCCAGAATGGCGCGGATGGTGCCGTTGGGGGACTTCCACATCTGTGTCAAGTTATATTCCTTGACACGCTGGGCGTTGGGGGTGATGGTGGCGCATTTTACCGCCACGCCGTATTTCCTGTTGGCTTCGGCGGCGTCGATGGTCACCTGGTCGCCCGTCTCCTCGCGGTGGGGCAGGCCCAGGTCGTAGTACTCGGTCTTCAGGTCGATGAACGGCTCCAGCAGTTCCTCTTTGATCTGCTTCCAGAGGATGCGGGTCATCTCGTCGCCGTCCATCTCCACCAGGGGGGTGGTCATGCGGATCTTGTCCATGGGTGATGTCGCTCCTTCGCGGTGGATTTACTCCTCGGGCTTGTCGGCGTCCTCAGCGGGCGTTTCAGGCTCGGCGGGAACCTCGGGCTCCACGGGAGCTTCGGGCTCGGCTGGAGCTTCGGGCTCGGCGGGGGCTTCGGGCTCCGCGGGGGCCTCGGGCTCTGCGGGAGCTTCGGGCTCGGCAGGAACCTCAGGCTCAGCGGGCACCTCGGGCTCAGCAGGAACCTCGGGCTCCACAGGAGCGGGGACCACCGGCGGCTGGATGGGCTGGCCTGTGTAGGGGTCAAAGTTGTTGGCGGTCTGTACCGGCTGAACGGGCTGGATGGGCTGACCGGTATAGGGGTCGAACCGATTGCCGGTGGTCGTGGTGGTCTGGCCGGTGTAGGAGCCATAGCTGTCAGACTGTCCGCCATAGGGGCCGTAAGGGAACGCGGGGGCGGCGTAGTAATCGTCATGCTCGCTGACAGCGCTGTCATAGAGACGGGCCTCGCTGGCGCAGCGATAGGGCATCAGCCACAGGTTGATGATCAGATTGCAGATCACACCCACCAGCCAGACGACGCCAAAGACCAGCAGCGCCGCAGGACTGTTGTCGCTGTTCACGCTGACGATGGCGATCCCGGCGGCAGCGCCAATAACGACGCTCAGGAAGGTGATCAGCCCCTCCAGCAGATACCAGCCGATGAAGGAGAGGCGGAGCACGAACAGGCGGCCCTTCCACCCCTTCATGATATTCTTGCTGGCCTTGACGGAATCCATAGCGTCCTTGAAGCCGCGGCGATCCACCACGGCGAAGGGCACCATGGCGTAGCGGAGGGCGACCCAGATCACGCCGACGAAGTAGAGCACATAGGCAGCGACCATCAGGAGCGCCCCGACGACCTCCAGTTCATTGCCGGCGAGGATCCCGCTGATAAACGCGACGGCCGCAAGGCCCAGCGTAAACAGAAGCACCCAGAGGAACGTGAACACGCCCACCAGGATGGCGCTCAGGATAACGGAACCGCCCCTGGAAAAGCCGCAGAACAGCTTGCCGGTGTCGGGCCGCTCGTTCCGGGACACGTCCAGGCAGTAGCCGCAGTAACCGTACTGCATCAGCACAGTCCAGATGGCCGTAATGAGGCTGGACAGCGTCGAAAACAGGATCATCAGCGGAAGGGCGTCGATATAGGCGCTGATGAGCGCCTTCGGGTCGAGCACCTGGGAAAGGTATTCGCCGATATACGCCAGGATCATTTCAGGGTCATCCCCGAACATTTCGACAGCCACCTGAAGCTGTTGGAGGATCCCTGCCCAGATCTGATCCAGGGGGTTATCGGTGGTAAAGTTGATCAGCAGGTTGAACACAAAGCCGATCAGCCCGGCGACGGCGGCAACGATAACAATGTACAGCAGCGTAGTCCAAATGGGCGCAGGACGGGTGTTCTTGATCGTCTGTTTGACGTCCTGCTTCATCATCGCTCGATCGTAATTCATATGGCAGCCTCCTTCTCTATTTTGGCTGGTGGTATTTTACTACGAACACAGGGAAAATGCAAGACTTTTGCGGGGCAAAGCGACAAAACAGCGGACGAAACCGTCCGCTGTTTTGTGGGTATGATACCGCCCTCAGGCCTGCGGCGTGTCCCGGCCGTCCTCTGTGGGGGCCGCGGGCTCCTGGCCGGCGGGGCCGTCCCTGCCGGCGGCGCACAGGTAGAATTTCGCCTCGGTGCCAAACCGGTACGGGGTGACATACAGCTGCAGGATGAACTGGATCAGCACCAGCGCGAGGGCGATGAGAATGAGTCCGACGAGGCCCTTGACCGCGTCCTGCAGATAGGAGGCGTCAAAGACGCCCGCCACCAGATCGGCGCCCACCTGCCCCGCCAGCGTGCTCATGTAATAGGTGAGCATATAGGAGCCGATCATGCCGGGAATGTACCACAGCAGGAAAGTCAGATGCAGTATGACATATTTTATCAGATTGCCCTTCATCAGCCGTTTGCTCTCCCGAAGGGCGGGCAGGCCGGTGACGCCTTTGTCCGCGATCACATAGGGGATCATCGCGTAGCGAAGGGTGGCCCAGATCACGCCCAGCGTCAGGATCACCGTCCCGGCGGCGTTCAGCAGAGTGCTCAGGATGGCCGGCATGCCGGAGAGGGTCAAAGCGGCGGCGGCGCCCACCAGGATCACAAAAACCACCGTGAAGGGAATGACCCACAGCACGACAAAGAGCATCACCAACAGCTGGGTGCCCAGGATCGACCACAGCCTGTGGAACATGACGAACAGCTTGTCGACGCCGGGGTTCTCCCCGTTCACCATGGAGATGGTGTAGTCCGCATAGCCCACCCGCATGGCCCCCGTCCACAGGGTGAGGAGCAGGTTGCCGACGAGCACCACCGCCGCCAGAAAGACGACGGTGCCCACGGGGACGGCGGACAGCACAGGGCCGGTATTGCCCACCAGAGGGCTGCCCCCGCCGATCAGGCCGGAATAGTCTTTGGTGAACAGGGCCACCAGCAGCTCCTTAGACGTGAGTACGCCGACCGCGGACAAAACCGTGACCACCGACATGATCAAATAGGTCACCAGCGCCACATGAACCAGATAAAACAGGGTGATCCAAACGGGTCTCGGCCTGGCAGCGCTCATGATCTTCCGAACCTCGCGCTTGGCCTGCATGAGATGGAATGTCATAGGTACCTCCCTCTCGTCCCATGGGGACGTCGTTCTTATGGTCAGTTTACTCTGTTTTTGGACGAATTGCAAGAAAAACAGCGGAAATCACCGTCCGCTGTTTTTCAAGCTTATTTCATTTTTTCGGGCAGACGGCCGGTTTTCCGCAGAAAGTCGACAAACACCTCTATGGCGGCGCTGCCCACCTCGAAGGCCCGCTCGAACACAAACATGACCGTGGGGACCAGCAGCAGGAACACGGTGATGACCAGGCCGGCCTGAAGATCCAGCGGAACCAGGTGGAACACCTCGCCGAAGCCCAGCACCGCCACGATGAAGGCCACCGACATGCAGCCCAGCATGGTCCAGCGCTTCCAGTCCAGGGGCCTGGAAATATAGTACAGCACCAGCAGGCCCACCGTCCCCATCACCACCGTGGACAGCGTGGACAGGGTCGTCCGCTCAAAGGTGAACGCCACCACGAACAGCTCGATGCCCACCATCAGCACAATGTTGGTGAGCCCTCCGGGCAGTGCCCGGCGCAGCACGTTGGTCATAAATTTGCCCTTGACGATCTCGTGGTTGGGCTCCAGGGCCAGCAGGAAGGACGGGATGCCGATGGTCACCGCGCTGATCAGGGTGAGCTGGATGGGGCTGGAGAAGGGGTACGGGAAGCCGGCGAACACCGTGAACAGCGACAGGAAGAAGGACATGATGTTCTTCACCAGATACAGGGCGGCGGAGCGCTGGATGTTGTTGATGACCCGTCTCCCCTCCTCCACCACCTGGGGCATGGAGGCGAAGTTGGAGTCCAACAGCACCACCTGGGCCACCTGGCAGGCGGCGTCCGCGCCGGAGGCCATGGCGATGCCGCAGTTGGCGTCCTTCAGCGCCAGCACGTCGTTGACGCCGTCTCCGGTCATGGCAACGGTGTGGCCGGCCTGCTGCAGGGCCTTGATGAGCTTGCGCTTCTGATCCGGCGTCACCCGGCCGAAGACGGTGTACTCCCGGACGGCCCGGTCGTAGTCCGCCGGCTCCTTCAGGGTGGCGGCGTCCACGAACTTGTCCGCGTCGGGGATTTGAGCGGCGGTCGCCACGGCGGACACGGTGGAGGGGTTGTCGCCGGAGATGACCTTTACGGTCACCCCCTGCCTGGCGAAGTAGGCGAAGGTGTCGGGGGCCTCCTGGCGGATGGGGTTGTTCAGCACCGCCAGCGCCACGGGGGTGACGCCTCCGGCGATGCCGCCCTCCGCCGTGGGGGGATTCTCGCATTTTGCCAGCAGCAGCACACGGCAGCCCTCAGCCTGATAGGGGGTCACTTTCTCCTTCAGCTCGTCGTAGCGGGCCTTCAGGATGAACTCCGGCGCGCCGATGACATAGGCCCCGTGGCCCTTGAAGGCCACCGCAGACCACTTGTTCGCAGAGGAAAACGGGACGGTGTAGTCCACCGGCCAGTAGGTGCCCTTGTCGAACCGGGCGGCCATGGCACGGGCGGTGTCGTTGTCCACGTCCACCGCCTTGTAGTAGGCGTTGAAGGTGTCCTCCACCATGGGGCCGGGAAACTGGGACTCGTCCAGGTTGATGATCTCCCTGACGGTCATGTCCGGCTCGGTGATGGTGCCGGTCTTGTCCACACAGAGCACGTCCACCCTGGCCAGCGTCTCCACGGCGGCCAGCTCCTGAACCAGCGTCTTCCGGCTGGCCAGCCGCATCACCGACACCGCCAGCGCCACGGAGGTGAGCAGGTACAGCCCCTCCGGGATCATGCCGATCAGCGCGGCCACCATGGAGGTGACGGAGCCGGCAAAGCCCTCCTCCAGCACGAAGTAGCTGTTGCAGAACAGGGCCACGCCGATGGGGATCAGCGCGAAGCCGATGAATCGGATCAGCTTGTCCAGCGACCGCATCATCTCGGAGCGGCCCACGCCCTGGTTCTCTTTCGCCTGCTGGGCCAGCCGCGCGGCGTAGCTGTCGCCGCCCACAAAGTCCAGCCGCATCCGGCACTTGCCGGACACCACGAAGCTGCCGGAGAGCAGCTTATCATCTTTGTTTTTGGCGATGGGATCCGGCTCGCCGGTAATGAGGGCCTCATTCACCGTCACGGAGCCGGACATCACCGGGCCGTCGGCGGGGATCTGATCCCCCGCGCCCAGCTCCACGATGTCCTCCCGCACCAGCTTGTGCACAGGGACGGTGCCCAGCTGCCCGTCCCGCAGCACCTTGACGCGGGATTCGGAGAT
Organism: uncultured Oscillospiraceae bacterium; assembly: GCA_947628315.1. Classification (GTDB taxonomy): domain Bacteria; phylum Bacillota; class Clostridia; order Oscillospirales; family Oscillospiraceae; genus Enterenecus. The sequence goes on along the minus strand of CANQZJ010000009.1, from coordinate 2,990 downwards.
CAGGTTCAGCTTTGCCAGCGTGGCCCGGGAGCGCAGCTCCTGGACGATGCCGATGAGCGTATTCACCAGCGCGATGACCAGGAAGAACAGGTCGGTAAAGCTGCCCACCACGATCAGCAGCACCGCCAGCACCACAAACACCAGGTTGAAGAAGGTCAGGGTGTTCTCCCGGATGATCTCCTTGGTGGTCTTGAGGTTGGAGCGGCCGGAGTCGTTGCCGTAACCGTTCGCCAGCAGCTCATCGGCCTGCTGGGTGGTGAGCCCCTGCCGCGGGTCGGGGAAAGTGCGCTCTATTTTTTTGCGGGGGTGGCTCTCTTCCATCTCCCGCTTTCGCTTTGAAGCCATGTTCTCCGCCCTCCTTTCCGTCCGTCAAAAAACTTTCTGCATATACACACGGGGCGTCGGTTCAGAGAGACCGGCACCAGACCCGCATCTCGTTTTCGCCCCGGTTTGCCCAGGTATAATAGGGGATCCATCGCAGCCGGACAGGGGTCGGTTCCTCCGGCCTGTGTCTGGCGTACAAGGCGCCCTCCGGCTCATCCGCCTCCCGGACGCCCGCCGTGGTCACAGCCACGATCCGCTCCCCGCAGATCTCCGCCCGCTCCGTCTCCGTCGGGCCGGTGGGATCCAGCCGCAGCAGATGGAGCTCCGGGCCGTTGTCAGCCTCCTCCAGACAGTAGACGATGGGGCCGCGGGCCACGGCCAGCTGCCCCGCCGCCTCCCGCACCCGGCGGTTGGCCCGCAGGAACCGCACCGGCATGGAAAAGGCAAACGGGACGTCCCGGTCTGCCTCAAGCTCCAGCAGAAGATAGCCCTCCTCCGCGGCGCGGCCCCGGGCGATCCAGTCCTCCATGTCCTGATACGTCCCGCCGTCCACGGAGAAGTGATCCGTCCACTCCGGCAGGCGCAGGGCCAGCTCCAGACGTCTGCCCCGCTCCAGCCCCCGGATCCGGATGGTACCGGCGCCGTCCCAGGGCATGCCGCAGGAGACCTCCACACGGACGCCGTCCACGGTCACCGCCGCGTCCATCAGCAGGTGGAGATACAGCCGATCCCCCGCCCTGGTAAAGGCGTACTGGCCGACGGAGCCGATCAGCCGGGCCAGATTGGGCGGACAACAGGCGCAGCCGAACCATTTCTGACGCACGAGCCGGATATGCGCTTTCCGCTGATCCCGCCTGCAGTCCTCCGGGACACATTCCAGCGGATTGGTGTAGAAAAAACTCTTGCCGTCCAGCGCCATGCCGCTGAGGACGCCGTTGTACAGCGCCCGCTCCATCACGTCGGCATAGCGGCTGTCCGGGCGGTACTGCAACATCCGCCGCGCCCAGAACACCAGCCCGACAGCGGCGCAGGTCTCGGCGTAGGCGGTATCCGCCGGCAGGTCGTACGCGTGGCTGAACGCCTCGCCGTGGACGGTTCCGCCCACCCCGCCGGTGATATACATTTTGCGGCCGGTCACGTCGCTCCACAGCCGCCGGCAGGCCTCAAACAGGCCCTCGTCCTCCGTCAGGCGGGCCACGTCGGCCATGCCGGAATAGAGGTACATGGCCCGCACCGCGTGGCCCACGGCCTCGTCCTGCTCCCGCACCGGGCGGTGGGCCTGCTGATATTGATAGCGCTCCGCCGCCGGATCGCCGGCCCCCTCCGGGTGCTCCCGGTCGTAATAATAGGGCCGCCGGCCCCGCTCGTCGATGAAGAATTTAGCCAGCTCCAGCCAGGCGCGCTCCCCGGTGGCCTCATAGAGCCGCGCCAGCGCCATCTCCGCGATCTCATGGCCGGGATAGCCGTGGAGCTGCCCCGGGCCCGGCCCGATGCGCCCCGCGATGTACCCGGCGTACCGCCGGGCGGCGTTCAGCAGCCTGTCCTTTCCGGTGGCCTGCCAGTATGCCACGGCGGCCTCCGTCAGATGGCCGAAGCAGTAAAGCTCGTGGCGATCCCGCAGATCGGTAAAAACGCCCTCCGGATCGCGGATGGTAAAGTAGGTGTCCAGATAGCCGTCCTCACGCTGGGCGGCGCAGATCAGGTCGACGGCGCCGTCGGCCAGCCGCTCCAGCTCCGGGTCTGGATACTGCGTCAGGGAGTAAGCCGCGGCCTCCAGCCATTTGAACAGGTCGCTGTCCTGGAACGCGAAGCCGTAGAACGTGGCCTCGGGGCGGCCGGGATCTGCGGGGAGGGGCCGGAACTCGTTTTCCGGCTTCACCGCCCGCTCCGTCTCGCCCCGGAGAATCCGACCGGCAATGCGGAAATTCCGCATACACCAGCTGGGCTCCGCGCCCTCCACCCGGTCGTTGATGGCCCTCCACTGATAGGGGATGACCTCCCGGCGGATCAGCTCGGTCTTGTCCCGCCAGAAGCCTCCGGCGATCTCCACCTGCCGCAGGGGCAGCGTCTCTCCGTGTCGACACGAGGCCACGCGCTCCGCCCCCTTTCCGCAGATCCAGGCAAAAATTTCATGTATCACCTTACCACAAAACGGCAGTGGTGTAAAGCGTCAAATCTTGAAAAGTATCTTAAGTTTTGCGGGTATGGAAAAGGCGCCTGCCTGAGCAGACGCCTCTCCTGGAGCTAGTGATGTGACTCGAACACACGACCTGCTGATTACGAATCAGCTGCTCTACCGGCTGAGCTACACTAGCGTATATGTTTTTTCGCTAACGGCGGTATTTTAACACAAACCCTCCCCCGCCGTCAATCCCCCAAATCCCTTCCGATGTGAATATTCCCCATTCCCGCAGCCGCCTTCCCCGGCAAATATGGGAAAATGCGGATTGCTTTTTCTGCTTTACTGTGCTACACTATTTCAAAATCCCCGAAAGGAATTGGTCTTATGATCGAAACCTGGAACGTCACCATACCGAAACTCACCGGAGACGAGCCCCGCAAAGCTTACGTCTACGTCCCCGATTATTTCGAGGAGGACGAGAGCCAGCGCTTCCCGGTGCTGTATATGTTCGACGGCCACAACGTCTTTTTCGACGAGGACGCCA
>CANQZJ010000008.1 GCA_947628315.1 uncultured Oscillospiraceae bacterium | reverse complement strand
TCTGTTCCTGGGGGCGGGTTCCGGCCACCTGGAGGACGGCGCCGCGGAGGAGATCGCGCGGCGGCTGCTGGATATGTGAACAGAGGGACAGTGGAGCGCTCCGCGGGGGGCGCTCCACTTTTTGCGTTGGCCCAATTGCACAAATTTCCATTTGCTTTTTTGTACAACATAACACGGGGCAATTTCGAAATTATGTATGGACATTGACGAAAACTTTTGCTATAATTTGATTGTTAAATAGGCGGGACATGGGGTACCCCATGTTTTTTATCCTTGCGCAGCAAGGATAATGCCTAAATAAAAAACAGGAGGAAAGAAAATGAAAAAAGTAGTAGCATTGCTGCTGGCTCTGGTCATGGTGTTCGCGCTGTGCGCCTGCGGCGGCGGCCAGACCCAGACCGGCCCCGGCCCTGCCCAGAACCCCACCGACAACGCCGGCGGCGAGCAGTCCGGCGGTGAGCAGTCCGGCGGTGAGCAGTCCGGCGGCAGCAACGAGCTGGCCGGCACCTATGACATCACCGTTTGGGCGCCCGACGCCGCCGTCGAGCTGACCAAGCAGCAGGTCGCCGACTTCAACAGCTCCAACGAGTTCGGCATCACCTTCAACGTCACCGTGGAGCCCGTCTCCGAGGCTGAGGCCGCCAACAACGTCATCACCGACGTTGACGCCGCCGGCGACCTGTTCTTCTTCTCGCAGGATCAGCTGTCCCGCATGGTTCTGGCCGGCGGCCTGAACAAGCTGGGCCAGGGCGCTGCCGCCACTGTGACCGAGCTGAACGATGCCGGCTCTCTGATCGCCGCCACCTCCGGCTCCGACCTCTATGCCTATCCTCTGACCGCTGATAACGGCTACTTCATGTACTATGACAAGTCCGTCATCCCCGAGGATCACATCGACAGCCTGGAGGACATCCTTGCCGACTGCGAGGCCGCCGGCAAGCTGTTCGCCATGGAGAACAACACCTCCGCCTGGTATATCGTGGCCTGGTTCTTCGCCACCGGCTGCCACTCTGACTGGACCTTCGACGAGGCCGGCAAAGCCACCGGGTTCGACGACGACTTCAACTCCGCCAACGGCGTCATCGCCGCCAAGGGCATGCAGAAGCTGCTGAACTCCCCCGCCAACCTGAGCTCCTCCGACGTGGCCAGCTTCGCCAACGGCGCCGCCGTTGTCGTGTCCGGCACCTGGGCTCTGAGTGACGCGCAGAAGATCCTGGGCGAAAACCTGGGCGCCGCCGATCTGCCCTCCTTCACCGTGGACGGCAAGAGCTATCACATGGGCTCCTACAACGGCTGCAAGCTGCTGGGCGTGAAGCCTCAGAGCGACGCGACCAGGGCCGCTGCCCTGAACCAGCTGGCTCTGTACCTGACCAATTATGACTGCCAGATGGCCCGCTTCAACGAGTTCGGCTGGGGCCCCTCCAACCTGCAGGCTATGGCTGACCCCGCCGTCACCAACATCGCTCTGGAGGCTCTGTCCGCTCAGAACGCCTATGCCACCCCGCAGCCCAACATCCCCACCGCCTGGTGGGATATCGCCAAGGTCATCGCCGATGACGTGAAGGCCGCCGGCGACGACGACGCCGCCATCCAGGCCGCTCTCGACAAGTACGAGAGCAGCGTGCAGGCCAGCCTCGCCGGCTGATCGCACGGTGATCTGTCATTTCGGCACCAAGTCCCATTTGGCCTGACCTGACAAAGCATTGATCGGGCGGAGCCTATGATCCGAGTAGGCTCCGCCCGGTTTATTTAGAGGGGTGATTTAATGAAACGATACAGCGATATGGAATATCTTCGCTTATCAAAATGGCAAAAGTTTGTCTACAAGCTGGTTTCCTTCCTGGTGGGTATCCCTCTGGGTATCGGTCATTTCTTCGCCAAGATCGGCTCCGCCATCAAGAATGGCTGCGTGAAGTTCGGCGGCGAGTGCAAGGAGATCGCGGTGGGCTTTGTCCACGGCGACTGGAAGACCAAAATCTCCTATGTGGTCATGGGCTTTGGCAACATCGCCCGTGGCCAGGTTCTGCGGGGACTGCTGTTCCTGCTCTTTGAGGCGGTGTTCATCTTCTACATGATCACCACCGGCGGCTATTGGATGTCCATGCTGCCCTCCCTGGGCAAGCAGGGGCCTGAGAGCGTGTACAATCCCGTTCTCGACACCAATACCACCGTCTATCACGACAACTCCTTCAAGATCCTGCTCTACGGCGTGCTGACCATGTTCTTCATCGTGGCCTTCGTCTACACCTGGTGGGTCAACGTGAAGCAGAACATCATCGCCGAGAAGATCGTGAAGTCCGGCAAGAAGCTGCGCTCCGGCAAGGACGACCTGCGCTCCCTGGTGGACGACCAGTTCCACAAGACCCTGCTGGCCCTGCCCATGCTGGGCATCGTGATGTTCACCGTGCTGCCCATCGTGTTCATGGTGCTGGTGGCCTTCACCAACTACGACGGCTCCCACAACGGCTACTCCAACGCGCTGTTCACCTGGGTGGGCTTCAAGAACTTCGGGACGCTGTTCTCCTGGACCTCCACCGGCGCCGCCGGCACCCAGTCCTACTCCGCCACCTTCGGCGAGATCCTGGTCTGGACGCTGATGTGGGCCTTCTTCGCCACCTTCACCAACTACTTCATGGGCATGGGCGTGGCCATGGCCATCAACAAGAAGGGCATCCGCCTGAAGAAGATGTGGCGTACCATCCTGGTCATGACGGTGGCCATCCCCCAGTTTATCTCCCTGCTGTATGTGTCCAAGATGTTCGCGCAGAACGGCCTGATCAACCAGATGCTGCAGGGGCTGGGGTGGATCAAATCGCCGCTGCCATTCTGGGATGACCCGATCTGGGCCAGGGTCACGGTGATCATCATCAACATCTGGATCGGTATCCCGTATCTGATGCTGATCACCACCGGTATTTTGATGAACATCCCCGCCGACCTGTACGAGTCCGCCAAGATCGACGGCGCAAACGGCTGGCAGCAGTTCCGCAAGATCACTCTGCCCTACATGCTGTTCATCACCGGCCCCTATTTGCTCACCAGCTTCACGGGCAACATGAACAACTTCAACGTCATCTACCTGTTGACCGGCGGCGGCCCCACCAACGCGGCGGCCTCCGGCGCGGCCGGCTCCGTGGGCTACACGGATCTGTTGATCACCTGGTTGTTCAAGATCACCACCGGTTCGGAGTCCCAGTACTATCTGGCCTCCGTCATCGGTATCATGGTGTTCGTCGTGGTGGCGTTGATCTCCCTGGTGGTCTACAACGTGCTGCCCTCCATTAAGAACGAGGAGGACTTCCAGTGATGAATAATCAGAAACGTCACATGGGCTTGAAGGCAGCCAACCGCCTGAGCAACACGATCATCTACATCATTCTGATCATCATCAGCGTGATCTGGCTGCTGCCCTTTATCTTCATCGTGTTCCAGTCCTTCCGCGTGGAATCCACCTGGCAGGTGGGATACGTCATCCCCCAGCAGTGGGGCCTCCAGAACTACATAAACCTCTGGAACTCCGACTTCAAGCGCTGGTATCTGAACACCTTTATCATCGCGCTGGCGTCGGCGGTGCTGGTCACCGTCATCCAGCTCTGCATGAGCTATACCCTCTCCCGGTTCCGCTTTAAGGCCCGCGGCCCGCTGATGCGGTTCATGCTCATCCTGGGCATGTTCCCCGGGATGCTGACCATGATCATCCTGTACCGCGTGCTGGCCGACCTGGGCCTGACCCAGGCCAACGCCGTGCCCGGCCTGATCCTGGTGGGCGTGGCCTCCTCCGGCATGGGCTACTATGTGTCCAAGGGCTTCTTCGACACCATCCCCAAGTCCCTGGACGAGGCGGCCCGCGTGGACGGCGCCACCCGCTTCCAGGTGCTGTACAAGATCATCCTGCCGCTGGCAAAGCCCATCGTCATCTACACGATCCTGACCGCCTTCATGGGCCCCTGGGGCGACTTCGTGTTCGCCCGCTACGTGGCCATGGGCACCTCCGCCGGTTACAACGTGGCTGTCGGTATGTACAGCTGGCTGACCAATGACCAGATCAGCAACTGGTATACCACCTTCTGCGCCGGCGGCGTGATCGTGGCGCTCCCCGTGACCATCCTCTTCCTGTGCTTGCAGAAGTACTACGTCGAGGGCGTTACCGGCGGCGCCGTTAAAGGCTGATTTGAAAGGAGAACGGGACAATGGCAAGTGTTAAACTGACTGGTGTCAAGAAAATATATGACAACAAGGTCGTGGCCGTCCACGACTTCGACCTGGACATCAAGGACAAGGAATTCGTGGTCTTCGTCGGCCCCTCCGGCTGCGGCAAGTCCACCACCCTGCGCATGATCGCCGGCCTGGAGGACATCTCCGAGGGCACCGTGGAGATCGACGGCGAGGTGGTCAACGACCTGCAGCCCAAGGATCGCGGCATCGCCATGGTCTTCCAGAACTACGCGCTGTATCCCCACATGTCCGTGTACGACAACATCGCTTTCTCCCTCCGCCTGAGCAAGGTGCCGGAGGACGTGGTGTATGAGAAGGTCACCAACGCCGCCGAGGTGCTGGGCATCACCGAGTACCTGATGCGCAAGCCCCGCGCTCTGTCCGGCGGCCAGCGCCAGCGCGTGGCCATCGGCCGCGCCATGGTGCGCGACTCCAAGGTGTTCCTGATGGACGAACCCCTCTCCAACCTGGACGCCAAGCTCCGCAACCAGATGCGCGCCGAGATCATTCTGCTGCGGCAGAAGCTGGACACCACCTTCATCTACGTCACCCACGACCAGACCGAGGCCATGACCCTGGGCGACCGGATCGTCATCATGAAGGACGGCTACATCATGCAGGTGGGCACCCCCACGGAAGTGTTCGAGATGCCCAACAACCTGTTCGTGGCCGGCTTCATCGGCGCTCCCCAGATGAACTTCATCAACACCAAGCTCATCAACGAGGGCGGCAAGTACTATGTCACCCCCTTCGGCGTGAAGCTCCCCGTGGAGGGCGAGAAGGCCGAGATGCTGGCGGCGAAGAAGATCCAGACCCGGGACATCGTCCTGGGCGTGCGGCCTGAGCACATCCGCCTGGCCAAGGCCGGCGAGCCCGCCATCAAGACCAAGTTGCTGGTCAACGAGATGATGGGTTCCGAGATCCATCTCCACGTCTCCACCGAGGACGAGACCCGGATCATCGTCCGCACCCCCACCGTGGATCTCTCCAAGGAGGAGCGGAACGCCATGGTGGCCGGCCACGAGATGAACATCACCTTCGAGGGCAAGGTCATGCACTTCTTCGACCCCGAGAGCTCCGAGAACCTGCTGGTGTAAGAGCGAAACGAGCACAACAGACGAGGCCCCCGGCTCACTGAGCCGGGGGCCTCGTTTTACGTCGCGTCACGGCAGGACGGGGAAGGTCAGCTTTGCGGGGGCCAGGCCGGGGGCGGAGAGGACGGCCTCCGCCGTTCCCGGGGCGGTTCCCCGGAGGATGAACAGCGCCCGCCCGCGCCAGGTGCGGCAGGTGGGATCGGTGTAGCGGTGTTCCGTCTCCGGGTCGCCGCTGGCGGAGACAATCACCTCCGCAGGGCCGGTGACGGCGGCGGTCACGTCTGTCTCCGCCCAGGGGACGACACGGCCCTGTTCGTCCCGGATCTCCGCCCACAGATAGAGAAGGCCGCCTGTCCGGCAGCTCTTTGCCTCCGGGAGAAGGGCCAGGGCGGCGGGGGCCCCGGCGGTGGTCAGCTCCGCCGCCTCAGCGGGGATGCCGTTCCGCAGATTCACCGCCCGGAGCGTTCCGGGCCGGTAGGGGACGGTGAACACGGCTTTGCAGTCGACGACCCCGGCGCGGCCAAGCATCTCGCCGTTGAGGGACAGCTCCACCTCCGGGGCGTTGGAGTAGACGTCCACCCGGACGCGCCTGCCCTCGCTGCCGGGGAACGTCCAGCGCTCCTCCACCTGAGACCAGCCCCAGGCGGTGACCCGCTCGGGCCTGCCGGTGAGCTCCGGCGGCAGCACAGCGATGACGGGGGATTGCTCCAGTCCCCACACCACCCGGCGGCATTTGCCCTGGGGGCGGCTGTTCCCGCAAATATCAAAGTCGCCGCAGGTGGCCAGGTGATAGGGCCAGGCGCCGCCGTACACGGGGGAATCACCGTCGTAGACGGCGTGGCCGATGCCGCTCTCCCCGAGATAGTCCCAGGCCGTCCAGGTGAAGTCGCCGATGACGTGGGGATTCTCCAGCACCCGCCGCCAGATCCGCGCCATCAGCTTGGGGAAGCTCTCGGTGCCCATGAGGATGCGCTCCGGGAAGCGGACGCGGTCGGAGGCGTAGCGGTAGTCCAGATAGTTGTAGCCCGCCACGTCCAGCGGGGCGATGAAATCCGCTGTGGCAGCGCCCCAGTCAAAGGGCTCGAACCCGGATCTGGCGACGATGTCCAGCGCCTCGGGGGAGGTGTCCTCCGGCTTGACGCCGTCACCGTTCACCAGGCCGGCCACCTGCTCCTGCCAGCCGCCGCCCTCGATGAATATCCCGTCTACCGCGCAGGTGACGGGGCGGGTGGGATCCAGGGAGCGAACAAAGTCCGCCATCTGCCGGGACAGCTCGGCGCCCAGGGGGGAGTTTTTGTCGGGGATCTCGTTGCCGATGCTGTACATCAGGACGGAGGGGTGATTGCGATCCCGGAGCACCATGGCAGTCAGGTCGCGCTGCCGCCAGTCGTCGAACCAGAGGTGGTAGTCGTGGGGATTCTTGCCGGTGTGCCAGCAGTCAAAGGCCTCGTCGATGACCAGCAGGCCCAGCTCGTCGCAGGCGTCCAGAAAGGCCCTGCCGGGGGGATTGTGGGCGGAGCGGACGGCGTTGTACCCGGCGGCCTTCAGCTTGTCCAGCTTGCGGCGCTCCGCGTCGGGATGGGCGCAGGCCCCCAGGGGGCCGTTGTCGTGGTGGACGCAGCCGCCCCGGAGCTTCAGCGGCCGGCCGTTGAGGGCCAGGCCGCTCTCCGGGGAGAGGGAGACAGCGCACAGACCAAAGGCGGTGCGCTCCACATCTTCCCCGGCGGTGAGGACGGCGGTGTACAAGGCGGGACTGTCCGGCTCCCACAGAGCGGGGCGGGACAGATCCACACATTTCTTGAACCCGGTGACGCCGTTGGCGGCGGTCTCCGTCCAGCCGCACCGGGCGGCGGGGGAGCCGTCGGGCGCGATGATCTCGACGGAGACGGGGACGTCCCTGGCCTCGCCCAGGTTCTCCAGGGCGGACGCCACTTCGATGACCGCCCGGTCGCCGGAAAGCTCCGCCGTGGTGATGGCGGTGCGCCACAGGGGGATGTAAACCTCGCCCCCCAGCGCCGCCCAAACCGGGCGGTACAGGCCGCTGCCGGGGTACCACCGGCTGTCGGGCAGGGCGGTGTGATCCACGGTGACGGTGAGGGTGTCGTCCCCGGTGAGCCTGCCGGTGACGTCCACATGAAACTCGGTATAGCCGTAGGGGTGGACGCACAACACCTCGCCGTTGAGGGCCACGGTGGTGACGCCCATACTGCCCTCGAACACCAGCACCGTTTTGGCGGCAGGGGGGAGGGACAGGGGGCGCTCATAGACCCCCGCGCCCCCCTGGAACCAGCCCCCAGGGCCCCCCATGGGGCTGTGGGGGGAGCGGGGCTGGCCGATGGAGAAGTCGTGGGGCAGGGAGACGGGCCGGGGAGGGCCGCCGTTCAGCGAGAACGTCCAGCCCCGGCAGAGGTCGATTTGACGCACGGGGGGATCCTCCTTTTAGGGGGAAATCAGTTGGCGAAGAGGGCCAGGTCGTCCACAGTGCCCCAGCCGCCGGACGCGGAGCTGACGCTGACGCCCACGGACACCTCCTTCGCCGCGTCGAGAGTGAAGGTGACGGAGGGGTTCTTCCAGTTGTGCCAGCCGTCGAGGGTGATGCTCTCGGTGGCCTGCTCCGCGCCGTCGTAGCTGACGAAGATGTGGATGTCCTTGCCGCCGGTGTCACCGCCCTGGGCGTAGAGGGAGAAGGTGTACTCGCCCGGCTCCAGGGAGACGGTCTGCTGGACGGTGGCGCCCTCAAAGGCGCTGTCGGCCCAGAAGTGGTAGTAATACTCGCCGGAGTAGGCGTTGTCCTCCCTGTTGGCGCGGGCGTCCCCGTGCCAGCCGGAGGCGGCGTACATGGACATATCCTCCTCCTCAAAGCCGGGGTTGCTGAGCAGGTTCTCCGCCGCGACGGTGACGGTGCAGCGGACGTCAAAGGCCGCGCCGGACTCGTCGGTGACGGTGCCGTTTACGGTGTATTTCCCGGCGGAGGCGACGTCGATGGCGTTCACATCGGCCTCATTCCAGGCGACGGCCAGGGCGGCGGCGGTACCGTCGGTGTAGGTCACGGTGACGGTCTCGGGGAGGGCCGGGACGGAGCCGCTGTTCACCGGCACGGTGAACGCCGGAGACTCCGCGCTGAGGATGGCGTTCACATAGCCGGTGGTGCCGGTGGTGATGTAGTTGAAGACGTTGAGGGAGGGCAGGGCCTTGCCGCTGAAGTCGAACATGGCCCAGTTGTCGCAGGCGGAGCCGCCGTACCACTCGCCCACATTGTCCGGGTCATAAGCTTTGGCGTAGGAGGTGGCCCAGCCGGAGCCGTATTCCTCCCACAGGGGGAGATTCTGCGCCCGGGTGGAGCCCACGGGGATCCAGGCGTTCTCCCAGTAGAACAGGCCGAGGCCGGCGCTGCCCACGTCCTTCACGGCCTGGGCCACGGCGGCGAACTCCAGCGCCTGGCCCTGGACGGAGACGGGGTAGCCGTTGGTGTCGTCGTAGCCCTCGCCCATGGTGTTGCCGTTGTCGTCGCCGTCCTCCAGGGTGTAGGCCCAGGCGGTCTCGGCCACCATCACCTTCTTGCCATAGGTGTCGGCGACCTCTTTGAGCACGCTGGTCAGGTTCTCGATACTGCCGTGCCAGATGGGATAGTAGGAGGAGGCGAACACGTCGTAGTCCACGCCGTTGCTGGCCAGGGAGGCGGCGGTCTCCGCGTAGAACCCGGCGTTCTGGGCGTTGGTGAAGTGCAGGGCCACCAGCGCCTCCGGGAACACCTCCCGCACGCCGGCGGAGCCCGCGCTCATCAGCTTGCAGACGTTGGTCCAGTTCGTCTCACCGCTGATGGCGTTGACGGTCTCGTTGCCCACCTGCACCATGCCAACGTCCACGCCCGCGTCCTTCAGCTTCGTGAGGGACTCCACGGTGTACGCCTTCATGGCGTCGGCCTTGGCGTCCACGTCCATGCCCTCCCAGGCCTTGGGGGCCAGCTGGCGGCTGGGGTCGGCCCAGAAGTCGGAGTAGTGGAAGTCGATGAGCACCTTCAGGCCGGCTTTGGTGGCCCAGCCGCCCATGGTGACGGCGGCGTCGATGTCGCAGTTGCCGCCGCCGTAGCCGTTGCCGTCGGCGTCATAGGGGTCGTTCCACACCCGGAGGCGGATCCAGTTGACGCCGGAGGCGGCCATCAGCGCCATGAACGCCTCGCCCTGGGAATCCACGTCGCCGGCGTCGCCCAGTAGATTGCCGTCGGCGTCATAGTAGTGGGCGCCGCTGTTCAGGATGCTGAGCAGGGAGGACACGTCGGTGCCCCGGATGAAGTCCTCCTTGGCGGTGACAAAGGGCACATAGAGGTCGGCCTCCACCGGATCGGGCGGGGTCTCCGGCTCCTCCGGCTCCTGGGTGGGAGCGGGAGTGGCGGGAGCTTCGGTGGCGGGAGCTTCCGTCCCGGGGGCCTGGGTGGGATCGGCCTGGGCGGACTGCCCGCAGCCGGACAGCGCCAGCGTCAGCGCGAATACCAGCGCAAGCAGCAGAGAGATCTTCCGTTTCATGGTGTTTCCTCCTTACCGGCCGCGTCCGGCGGCCATTTTCTCACTTTTCATCATAACACGTTCAGGGGGAAATTTCCACCTCTATTTTCGCGGATACGGCCCTCCGGAGGGGACGGTTTTGAAGTCGGAGAAAATGCTGTTTCCAACCGGAAGGGATTGACAACAAGCGCGGCTGGGTGCTATCTTATAATTAACACAGACCGCCGTGTTTTGCCCCCTCGGCGGCGGTCAACTACATAGGAGGATGATGCATGGACAAGCTCATTTTGAACATCATCCACCGCCCCGAAATGGTGCCGGAGTACGCCGAGAAGGTCACCGGCCACGGAAAGGCGGAGGATCTGGGCAGGAAGGCCCTGCTCACCGAGAGTCTGGACATTTTCAAGACCCAGCAGGAGTGCGCCCACAAGAACGGCCTGAAGACCACCATCCAGATGACCTACGCCTCTCTGTTCAACGACGAGGCGGTGTCCCTGGCCAAGGAGCACCACGAGAAGTACGGGGACGAGATCGCCCTGACCCTCCTGGGCCTGCCCTGCGAGCAGTTCCGGCAGAAGTACAAGACCAAGGACTTCTGCATCTGGATGTTCTCCATGGAGGACAAGATGGCCATCGTGGACGACGTGTTCGGCAAGTTCTACGAGCGGTTCGGGTTCTACCCCGAGTCCACCGGATCCTACTACATGGACGCGGAGCTCATCAACTACATCAAGGGCAAGTACCCCATGGTGAAGTGCGCCGTGGCCACCTGCTGGGAGGAGGGCCCCAAGGCCTACCACACCTGCAACAACTCCTGGTACACCTTTATGGACGGCGGCCCCTGGGCCCCCTGGATCCCCAGTAAGGTGAACACCCACGCCCCCGCCGCCAATGAGGAGGAGGACAGCGGCATCGTGGCCATTCCCCACCTGAGCCGGGATCTCATCGCCTGCTACGACGGCAACGGCTCCAACTTCGGCACCCATCCCCAGAACGTGCTGCGGGGCATGATCTACGACAGCAAGACCTGGGAGTACCCCTATCTCTACAACCTCATCGACCAGTACCGCCACCTGGCGAAGTACAACAACGGCTACGCCTATAACATGATGTTCGTGGGCCCCGGCTGGATGAACAAGATGGGCCGGTGGGAGGCCCCCTACGAGCTGCTGCTCAAGTCCTACGAGGACGGCTGCGCCTACTACGGCAAGCTGAAAAAAGAGGGCAAGCTGGTGGACATGACCATGGCGGAGTTCGCCGACCACTACCGCTCCGTGAAGAGCTACACCGAGCCGGAGTGCGCCCTGTGGCGGGACATCCTCTACGGCAGCGACAAGCAGCTGTTCTGGTACTGCGACCCCTATATGCGGGCCTGCGTCAACATGGATCAGGGCGGCGCCATCGTGGATCTGCGGCCCTACGCCGCCAAGCTGGAGTGGCCGGTGGGCATCGGCACCCCCCACATCCAGGACGCCAGCTATCCCTTCCTGATCCAGGAGAAGTACCGGGCCGGCTACTTCACCCACTACGCCGGCGAGGGAACCATCCGCAGCGCCAAGATCTGCTGGAACGGTGAGGAGATCGACCTGTGCCTCTGCCGCACCAAGGCCCACTTCTCCCAGGAGGGCAAGACCCGCAGGCTGACCCTGGATCCGGTGGAGATCGTCTTCGCCGGCGGCCTCACCGTGAAGGTGCAGACCGTGGTGTCCTTCCCCGAGGGGGAGAGCGTCATCCAGATCGAGCGGAAGGTGCTGGAGAGCTCCGACCCCACCGCTCAGGTCACCATCAACGAGTACATGGTGGGCTGCTACGGCACCACCGAGTACACCGAGGACATGAGCTCCCTCACCCTGTCCCTGCGGACGGGTGAGGACGTGCAGACGCTGCCCTATGAGTACCGCTGCCGCGACCTGACCGCGCCCGGCGCGGACGAGGCCGCCTGCGTGGTGCCGCCCATCCGCACCCGGGTCTCCATGACCGCCGAGGGCGCCGATAAGGCGGGCTACGTGAAGGAGGGCTACGCCTTCAGTCCCATGTTCACCATCGGCTACACCGGCACACTGCGTGAAAAGGAGGGCTTTACCACATGGCTCAAGCTGGAAAGGGCAAACTGAATTACCGGTGCCCCTCCTGCTTCCTGCGGGAGCTGGACATCGACATGTTCTTCGACCCCGATAAGGGCGAATACTACTGCATCCGCTGCGAGTACACCGGCACCGAGGAAGAGGTGCGCAAGGCCAACGAGCTGCCCCGCATCCGCTATAAGGATATGCACAAGCGGTTCGACTTCGACAGCATGGACGACTGATCCCGACAGGGGCGCCGCGGGCACAGCCCTGCGGCGCCCTTTTCAGGTGAAAGCGCTACACTTTTTCAACGGGTGAAGAAAATGACAAAATGGATGATCGGCGCGGACGTGTCCACCCTGCGGGAGGTGGAGCGCCGCGGCGGCAAATTTTACGACAGGGGACGGCAGGGGGACGCCCTGGAGATCCTCAAACGCTACGGCGTGAACACGGTGCGGCTCCGCCTGTGGAACGACCCCCATGACGAGAACGGGGTGTCCTACGGCGCGGGGGGCTGTGACCTGGAGTGCGTCATCGACCTGGCGAAGCGGGCGAAGGGGCTGGGGCTGGACTGGCTGCTGGACTTCCACTACTCTGACTTCTGGGCCGACCCCGGCAAGCAGACCGTCCCCAAGGCGTGGCGCGGGCTGGACGAGGACGGCCTCGCCGCCGCGGTGGGGGACTTCACCGCCCAGACCCTTGCCGCCCTGGACGAGGCCGGCGTGCCGCCCCAGATGGTGGCGGTGGGCAACGAGCTGTCCAAGGGGCTGCTGTGGCCGGTGGGGAAGGTGCCCAACTGGGGCGCCATCGCCCACATCGTCAGCGAGGGCGTGAAGGCCGTCCAGGCCTATGACCCCGCTGTCCCGGTGATGATCCACCTGGATAACGGCGGCAACAACGAGCTGTACCGCACCTGGTTTGACAACTACTTTGCCAACGGCGGCGCGGACTTTGAAGTTATCGGCCTCAGTTACTATCCGTTCTGGCACGGCACCATGGCCGACCTGAAGGCCAATATGGCCGACATTGCCGGCCGGTACGGCAAGGAGCTGATCGTGGCGGAGACCTCCATGGGCTTTACCATGGAGGACTACCAGCGCTATGAGCGGCTGCCCGCCGGGGAGCGCAAGGGCATGGCCACCCGGCCCGACCTGGCGGAGAAGATCGAACACCCCATGACCCCGGAAGGCCAGCGGGCCTTTCTACGGGACTTGATCGACCTGATCCGGGACAACCCAAAGGGCGCGGGGTATATCTGGTGGGAGCCCTGCTGGATCCCCATCCACGGCAGCCAGTGGGCCACGGCGGAGGGCCGCGCCTATGTGGGCGAGCCGGGCACCGGCGGCAACGAGTGGGCCAACCAGGCGCTGTTCGACTACGACGGCAACGCCCTCCCCGCCCTGGAGGAGCTGAAGCGCTCCGCTCAGGCTTGAATCGGGGCTGTTTGATATTTTGACAGGAGGGGAGCGGACGTCATGCTGTACATTGGCGTCGACCTGGGCACCTCTGCCGCCAAACTGCTGCTGGTGGACGAGGCGGGGCAGGTCAGGAACACCGTGACGAAGGAATATCCCCTGGAGTTTCCCCGGCCCGGCTGGAGCCAGCAGGATCCGGCGGACTGGTGGGAGGCGGTTCTGGAGGGTGTGCCGGAGCTGATCGCGGGCTTTGACGCCGGCGAAGTGAAGGGCATCGGAGCGGGCGGCCAGATGCACGGCCTGGTGGCCCTTGATGAGGACGACAACGTCATCCGGCCCGCCATCCTCTGGAACGACGGCCGCACCGCCAATGAGGTGGACTACCTCAACGAGACCGTGGGGCGGGAGAAGTTGAGCAAGTACACCGCCAACATCGCCTTCGCCGGGTTCACCGCCCCCAAGCTCCTGTGGATGAAGGCAAATGAACCCGATCTGTTCGCCCGTATCCACAAGATCATGCTGCCCAAGGACTATCTGGTCTACCGGCTCACCGGCGTCCACGCCACCGATTACTCGGACGCCTCCGGCACGCTGCTGCTGGACGTGGAGCACAGGCGCTGGTCGGAGGAGATGTGCCGGATCTGCGGCGTCTCTGTCAGCCAGCTGCCCAGACTCCATGAGAGCTGGGAGGCCGCAGGGACGCTGAAGCCCGACGTGGCCGCCGCCCTGGGGTTGAGCCCGGACACGGTGGTGTGCGCCGGGGCGGGGGACAACGCCGCTGCCGCGGTGGGCACCGGCACTGTGGGCGCGGGGGGCTGCAATATCTCCCTGGGCACCTCCGGCACCATCTTCATCTCGTCGGACAGATTCGGCGTGGATCCCCACAACGCCCTGCACTCCTTCGCCCACGCGGACGGCGGATACCACCTGATGGGCTGTATGCTGTCCGCCGCCAGCTGTAACAAGTGGTGGTGCGAGGACGTGCTGAATACCGAGGACTACTCCGCCGAGCAGGCGCCCATCACGGAGGACAAGCTGGGCCGGAACCACGTGTACTTCCTGCCCTATCTCATGGGGGAGCGCTCCCCCATCAACGACACCGACGCCCGGGGCGCCTTTGTGGGCATGACCATGGACACCACCCGAGCAGACCTGACCCAGGCGGTGCTGGAGGGCGTGGCCTTTTCCATCCGGGACAGCTTTGAGGTGGCGAGATCCCTCGGAGTGGATATCCCCCGCTCCAACATCTGCGGCGGCGGGAGCAAGTCCCCGCTGTGGCGCACCATCGTGGCCAACGTGCTGGGCATCCCCCTGGACATGGTGGCCACGGAGCAGGGCCCCGGCTACGGCGGAGCCATCCTCGCCATGGTGGCCACGGGGAAGTTCCCCTCCGTCCGGGCTGCCTGTGGCGCGTTGATCCGCGTGGCCGGCACCGTGGAGCCCGACCGGTCGCTCACCGCCCGGTATGAGGCGCGGTACCGGCAGTTCAGGCAGATCTATCCCGCCATGAAGGCGCTGTTCCCCAGGCTGCACTGAAATACGAATGTCCATTTGATGCCCCTCAAGGGGCGTCAAATACACAAAAACGGAGAAGGGAGGGGCTCGCGGCGTGAAAATCAGAAGACAGATCTCCACCTCCCAGATCATCATTCTGGGCTTTGCCGCCGTCATCCTGTTGGGGAGCGTGCTGCTGACGCTGCCCATCGCCGCGGCGGCGCGGCACTGGACGCCCTTCCCGGACGCGCTGTTCACTGCCACCTCCGCCGTGTGCGTCACCGGGCTGGTGGTGCACGACACCGCCACCTACTGGTCGCTGTTCGGCCAGCTTGTCATCCTGGTGCTCATCCAGATCGGCGGCATGGGTGTGGTCACCCTGGCGGTGGCGGCCTTGACTGCCGCCAAGGCCAGGATCAGCCTGAAGCACCGCAGCGCCATGCAGGAGGCCGTCTCCGCGCCCCACGTGGGGGGCATCGTCCAGCTCACCGGGTTTATCCTGACCATGACCGCCGTGTTCGAGCTGGCGGGGGCGTTTGCCATGGCTCCGGTGTTCTGTAAGGAGTTCGGATTCCTGAAGGGGCTGTGGTACAGCCTGTTCCACTCCATCTCCGCCTTCTGCAACGCCGGGTTTGACCTGATGGGCGTCCGGGGGGAGTATTCCTCCCTCACCGGATTTATCACCCAGCCGGCCATCAACCTGACGGTGATGGCGCTGATCGTCATCGGCGGCATCGGCTTCCTGGTGTGGGCGGACGTGCGGGATCACGGCCTGACCCTCCGAAAGTACCGGATGCAGAGCAAGGTGGCGCTCACCGTCAGCGTTCTGCTGATCCTCCTGCCGGCGCTGTATTTCTTCTGCCTGGAGTTTGACAAGATGCCCCTCGGGGAGCGGATCTGGGCGTCCCTCTTCCAGTCGGTGACCGCCCGCACCGCCGGGTTCAATACCGCCGACCTGAACGGCATGAGCGAGACCGGCAAGGCCGTTATGACTATCCTGATGCTGATCGGCGGCTCCCCCGGCTCCACCGCCGGCGGTATGAAGACCACCACCGTGGCCGTGCTGCTGGCCACCGGCGTGGCGGTGTTCCGGCGGCGGGAGAGCGCCCACTTCTTCGGCCGGCGTCTCGCCGACGAGACGGTGCGCACCGCTGCCACCGTGCTGGTCATGTATCTGACCCTCTTCACCGCGGGAGGATTCATCATCAGCCGGGTGGAGGGGCTGCCCCTGCTGACCTGTATGTTTGAGACCGCCTCGGCGGTGGGCACCGTGGGGCTGACGCTGGGGATCACCCCTCAGCTGGGACTGGCCTCCCATCTGATTTTGATCGTACTCATGTATCTGGGCCGTGTGGGCGGCTTGACGCTGATCTTCGCCGCGATCTCCGGCGGAGGCACCGCCGCCCGTCTGCCCCAGGAAAAAATCACCGTGGGATAAGGAGGACGCTATGAAGACCATTTTATTGATCGGGCTGGGCCGCTTTGGCAAGAACGTGGCCATGAAGCTCAACGAGCTGGGACATGAGGTGATGGCGGTGGACGCCAGCGAGGCGCGGGTGAACGAGATCCTGCCCTACGTCACCGCCGCCCAGATCGGCAACAGCACCAACCGGGACTTCCTGTCCTCCCTGGGCATCCACACCTTCGACGCCTGTATCGTCGCCATCGGCGACAGCTTCCAGAACTCCCTGGAGACGGTGTGGCTGCTGAAGGAGTTGGGGGCCAAGAAGGTCATCGCCCGGGCCTCCCAGGGGATGCAGGAGAAGTTCCTGCTCCGCAACGGCGCCGACCAGGTGGTGTACCCGGAGAGACAGTTGGCGGCCTGGACGGCCATCCGCTGCACCTCCGATCACATTCTGGACTACACCGAGCTGGACGACGGCTACGCCATGTATGAGCTGTCCGTGCCAAAAGAGTGGCACGGCAAGACCATCCTGCAGTTGGACGTGCGCAAGAAGTTCGGCATCAACATCCTGGCCGTCCGGGAAAACGGACGCCTCTCCATGCAGGTGACCCCGGACACCCTGCTGGACACCGAGCAGTCCGTGCTGGTGCTGGGCCACGAGAAGGCCATCCAGCGCTGCTTCCACATTTGACGCCTGCACCCTCCACGTGTGCAGCCGGCCCCGGGATTTCGCCGCGGGATGACCCGGAATACGCAAAAAAGAACCCCATGGACGCCGTCCATGGGGTTCTCTGCTGTTCCAATCAGTTCAGCGCCATGTACCGCTGGAGGATGGCGGCCTGCTGCGCACGGGTCATGGTGCCGTTGGGCGCGAGCCGTGTGCTGCTGACACCCTTGAGGATGCCCTGCTCCACCGCCCACCGCATGGCCTCTTCGGCGCAGCTGGAGATCTCGCCCGCATCCTCGTAGCCGTCCAGCGTGACGCCGGAGGGAACGTGCTCATGGGTGAACGCGTCGTACCGATAGAGGAGCGTGGCGAATTCCTGCCGGGAGATCTCATGCCCAGGGGCGAGATACTGTTCGGCGATGCCATCCAGCAGCCCGTGCTCCGTGACCCATTCCAGCGCGGGGAGGTACCATCCCGAACCCTCGGCGGTGACTCGCTCCGAGGGCTCAACAGCGATGTTGTAGATGATCTGAACGGCCATGGCGCGGGTGATGGCGCCATCCGGACAGAACAGGCCGTTAGCCGCGCCGATCATAAGCTTCTGGTCGGAGACATATTTGACATAAGGATAGTACCAGGCGTCGATGGCCACATCCCGGAAGGGGGAGGGCTCCACCACGGTGACCGTGCAGGAGGCGCTCACCGACCCGCAGGAGACGGTGATCCGGGCTGAGCCGGTGGAGTTGGCGGACACGGTGCCGTTGGGATCCACGGAGGCCACGTCGGGGGAGCTGGAAGTCCAGCTGACATCCTTCGCCAGGGGGGCGACGGGAGTGTAGGAGGGGAGAAGCGCTGCCTTGCCGCCCGCCGGCATGAGCAGTTCGGCGTGGGACAGGGTGATGGACTCCAGACGCTGGGTCTGCCAGGGATTGTCCGCCCGGGGATCGGTGGGATCCCAGCCGTTGTCCTGTTCGGCGGTGATCTCCGGCACCGCCTTTTCCGGCTGGCCCAGAGCGCCGGTGACGGTGCCGTCATATATAGTGACCCTGGTGCCCGCGGGGCAGTTGTCGTAGATCCACTTGGCGTCCTCCGACTGGAGGCGCACGCAGCCCCGGGACACGCTGGAACCCAGCTGATTGTATTCCTCGGTGATCAGAGTGGAGGGATCCGGGTAGTCATAGCACACGGAGTGGAACAGGAAGTCGCCATAGAACTGGCTGACATACTGCCCGTAGGAACCGTCCACCATGTGGCACCAGAGCGTTTTCCAACCGGAGAGGGAGTAGGTGCCAAGCGGAGTGCAGCCATACCGCCCGGTGGAGCAGATCATGGCCTTGAAGGGCACATCATAATACCCGCTGGCCCCCACGGTGTAGATGGTAACGGTGTTCATGGAGCGGTTCACCATGATGTAATAGGGGGAGCCGTTGTCCGGAGTGTGTTCAGCGGCGATATAATCTCCATCGGCCGCGCTGGCTGCGGGGATCGCGCTGAGGAGCATGACGGCGCACAGCGCCAGGCAGAACAGCCGGGTAAGTGTTTTTTTCATGATTTGCCTCTCGATCAAACAATATAGGTAGTAGTTGAAACAATTACACACTACATTATATTGTAAACGGGGCGGCAGTTCAAGCCCTTTTCTGAAAAATTAACAGAAATTTGCCGATTTTTTCAACGGCTCAAAAGGAGCGCGCCCAGGGCACCCGTCCGGGGCGGCTGGGGGACTCGTAGAACCGGGCGGTCTTGTCCCGCTCCGTGTCGTTCCACTTGTCGAAGCCCAGGGGGGAGATGTGGGGGCCGTAGGCGCAGTTCTCGAACACGCACAGGCCGTAGTCCCGCCATGGCCGCGCCAGGTAGATGGAGCCGTCCGCCACGGTGCCCTCGGCGGTGAAGCGGCAGTTTTGGAACCGGAAGCCCTCGGTCTGCTCCAGGGCGTGGGCGGGGGCGGCGGCGTAGCCGTGGCCCCGCACGTCGTAGAGGGAGCGGATCTCGCAGTCCTCGAAGAGCGCCTCGCCGCAGCCGAAGATGAAATCCACCGTGCCCTCGATGAGACAGTCGGTGAACCGCTGGCGGCAGGCCTTGTCCCGGCGGAGATGATCGGGGAGGAAGCCGTCATACCGCTCGATCAGGTCCCTGGGCAGGGGGCCCAGGAACAGGGTGTCCTGGGTGGAGGTGAGCCGGCAGTGCTCCATGGCGAAGTTGTCGCCGTAGACGGTGAGGGCCACCTCCTGGCCCTTGGTCTCCGGGTGGAGGGCGTCGTTCACCACGGCCAGATCCCGCATGGTCACATTGTCGGCGCACACCGCCAGCGTCCAGGTGCGGAAGGTGTTGTACTCCTTGCCGTCCGCGTGGATCTTCTGTGCGTAGTCGTCCCAGACGATGCGGGTGGCGTCCGCTCCCGCGCCCACCAGGGTGAGACCGTCGGTGAAGATGACGGATTTGACCCGGTATTCACCGGGGGCGAGCCGGATGACCTCGCCGGGGGCGGCGCGGTCGAAAATCGTCTGCAGATCGTCGTGCGGCTGGACGGAAATCATAGAAAAACCTCCCTGTTTTTTCTGTGGTGGCACCATTATAAACCGGCAAAGCGGCCGGAACATTCAAAATTGGCAAAAAATCTGTTTTGTGCATAAATGTAGCGGTTTTGTCTATATACATGAAAAATGTCATCATGTATAATAAACCCATCATAGAATCGATTTTGATAGTGATATTGCACAAAACAGGGAAGACTTTTTTGTGGCATACATCAGGAGGCCAGGCTGCCCCGCAGGTTGGGTGCGGCCAGACCTCCGTTTTGGCCGGATTTCAGCGGTTCGGCGGGACGGAGAGGAACGCGATGAAGAGACAGCGCACCTGGCAGCAATACCGCGCCATCGACCTGGCGCTCATGGCGGTGATGCTGGCGGTATTTGAGTACCTGATCATTGCCGCGGCGCGCTTCTGGTTCCCCGACCAGCTGTATACCGTGTCCCTGGCGGCGGCGCTCACCTCCATCGTCTATATGCGCTGGGGCTGGTGGGGTGCCATCCACGCGGCGGAGGCCGGTTTGATTTTCTGCGTGTTCTCCGGCGGAACCGGAGAGCAGTACATTATTTATTGTGTGGGCAATCTGTTCTCCCTTCTGGCGGTGCCCCTGCTGCTGAAGCTGGGGAAGGAGAAGGTGCGCACGGGGAGCAACCTGTCGCTGGTGTTCCCGCTGCTGGTGCAGCTGCTCATGCACGTAGGACGGGCGGTGGTGGCGCTGATCTGCGGCGCCGTCAAGCCGGTGGGCATGGTGGACTTTTTCACCATGGACAGCCTCTCCTACATCTTTACTTTTGTGATCATCTGGATAGCGCGAAAGCTGGACGGTGTCTATGAAGATCAAAAACATTACCTCCTCCGGATCCATGAGGAGGAGGGGTAAAAAAGGAGGTAAACTATGAAAGAAAGGGCAGCGGATTTCCTCGAATTCGATAAAGACCGGGGCGCTTATCGAATTAGTCCGGAACAGGCTGTTCGAGATGATGTGGAAAAGCACTATTGGCTCCATGTTGGCCGTACCATCGCAAAGGACTGGCGGCTGTATCTCATGCTGGTGCCCATGCTGCTGGTGTTCCTGTTCTGGCGCTACTTCCCCATGTATGAGCTGTTGGGGTGCTTTAAGGTGTCAGACAACGTTCTGCCCGTGTCCGAGCAGCTGTTTTCCGGCTTCTCGTATTTCAAGCGGCTGCTGCTGGGCGGAGACACCGTCTCCACAGAATTCTGGCGGGCCATGCGGAACACCTTCATCCTCAGCTTCTATGGCCTCTGCTTCGGCTTCCCCATCCCCATCATACTGGCGTTGTTCTTCAATGAGATCAAGTCTGACGCCGCCCGGAGCGTCTACCAGGTGCTGACCTATCTGCCCAAGTTCATGTCCACCGTCGTTATGACCTCTCTGGTGACCATGTTGGTCAAGCAGGGCTCTCTGACCACCGGTATGGGCATTGTGAACCAGGCGTTGGAAGGACTGGGACTGATCAGTCACGACGTGGCGAACGCCGGCCTGCTGAACAACCCCGCGTTCTTCCGCTCCATCTATCAGATCAGCGGCATCTGGGAGACCGCCGGCTACGACAGCATCGTGTTCTTCGCGGCCATCATCGCCGTGTCCCCCACCAGCTACGAGGCCGCCCAGATCGACGGCGCCGACAAGTGGGCCCAGATGCGGTACGTGGTGCTCCCCAGCATCCTGTCCACCATCGTGATCATGCTGATCACCCGGATCGGCTCCCTGCTGAACATCGGCTATGAGAAGGTATTGCTGCTGTACAACACCAATACCTACGTCACTGCCGACGTGGTCTCCACCTTCGCCAACCGGTACGGCATGGGCAGCGCCGCGGGCGCCGCACAGCCGGGACTTGCCGCCGCGGCCGAGATGATGAACAACGTGGTCGGCATGCTGCTGGTCATCGGCGCCAACACCATTGCCCGGAAGGCGTCCAACACGTCGCTGTACTAACAGGAGGTCGCCATGAAAAGAAAACTTGAGATCTCCGAGCTGATCTTTAAGATCCTCAGCTACACCCTGCTGACCATCTTCGCGCTGGCCTGCCTGTACCCCTTCGTGTACGCCGTGGCCTCCGCCATCAGCGGACGCTCCGCCGTGGAATACGGCCGGGTGGTGCTGCTCCCCATCGACGTTCAGTTCGAGGCCTTCGCCCGGATGTTCGGGGACAACATGTTCTGGAATGCCTACTCCAACACCCTGTTCATCACCCTGTACGGCACTCTGTGGGCCATGTTCACCGCCATTCTGGGCGCCTACGCCCTGTCCAAGCCCCGGCTGCTGTTCCGCAAGGCGTTCAACTTCTTCCTGGTGTTCACCATGTGGTTCGCCGCCGGCATCGTGCCCCAGTACCTGAACTACCTGGCTACCCAGAAGGTGTTCAACGCCGTGGGCATCATGGACGACAAGTGGCTGGTCGTCATCGCCATGGGCATGGCGGCCATGAACATCATCCTGCTGAGAAACGCCTTTGAAGGCGTCCCCTCCGAGGTGGAGGAGGCCGCCATCGTGGACGGCGCCACCGAGATGCAGGTGCTGACCAACGTGTTCATCCCCATGAGTAAATCCACCATCGCGACGGTGGCGTTGTTCTTCGCCATCAGCCGCTGGAACGGATACTTCTGGGCGCGGCAGATGATCTCCAACCAGAATGAGC
The DNA here is from genome assembly GCA_947628315.1 of uncultured Oscillospiraceae bacterium. GTDB lineage: Bacteria > Bacillota > Clostridia > Oscillospirales > Oscillospiraceae > Enterenecus. The sequence goes on along the minus strand of CANQZJ010000008.1, from coordinate 30,585 downwards.
ACCCCCTGCAGGTGTTCATCCGTCTGCGGCTGGAGGAGTTCACCGACCCGGATCGGATGACCGGCTGGAACTACCCCTATGCGTCCGACTCTGTGATCTACGCCCTGATCGTCTGCTCCATCGTGCCCATCCTGGTGATCTACCCCTTCATTCAGAAGTACTTTGCCAAGGGCACCAACGTGGGCGGCGTGAAGGAATGATCCACACCGTTCAGCTGACTTTATTACCCCACCGGGCGACGCCCGGAAAATATTAAAATCTAGGAGGATATCCCATGAAAAAGCAAAAACTCATCGCGATTCTGCTCGTGCTCGCCATGAGCTTCGCGCTGATGGCCGGCTGCGGCCCCAGCCTGGAAGCTCCCACCAACCCCCCCGCCACTCAGGCTCCCACGGCTTCGGGCAGCGAAGCTACCCAGGCCCCTGAGGGCGGCGATCAGCCCGCCGCCACCCTGACCTATGCGGACGGTACCGTGATCCGCCTGGCCTGCGGCTACAACAATGAGAAGACCGGCATCACCTTCGACGCCGAGACCGCCGGCGAAGGCGTGACTCTGGCCGACGGCAAGACCTATCACGCCGGCGAGCTGAAGCCCACCTGGGCCGCCATTCAGGACGTCCTGAAGGTCACCTTCGAGAACAAGTACCAGGGCAACTCCGCTTCCAAGGAGTTCGACTACTGGAAAGAGCAGCTGGGCCAGGTCGACATGGTGTCCGGCACCGCTGCCAAGCTGAATGAGAACGGCGTTGCCGGCTCCCTGGTCAACATCGCCGACTATCTCGATCAGATGCCCAACTTCAAGGCCTATCTGGAGGCCAACCCCATCGTCATGCTGTCCATCGTTGGCGACACCTCCACCGGCGCCATCTACTTCAGCCCCTACTTCGACGGTGTCAACGACATCGAGCGTATGCCTCTGATGCGTGTTGACTGGGTCGCGAAGCTGCTGAACGGCGAGGGTGAGTTCACCGCCGACGCCAGCAACAACACCGCCGCCCCCGTCTATGAGCCCTATATGCCCACCACCGGCAAGGTGGAGGTGGACGTGGTCAAGGCTGACGGCTCCGGCACCGAGAAGGTCACCAAGGACTATGACGCCGCCGGCAACATCGTCGCCAAGATGAACGAGGCCGGCAGCATGAGCGGCGTGGACGCCGTCAACATGCTCCGCACCTACATCGACACCGCTTACAACGGCTACTATGGCACCAACCGCGCTGACCTGTTCATCGGCCAGAACGCTGCCTGGGACGCCGACGAGCTGGTGGCCCTGCTCCGCTGCGTGGTCGCCAACCCCCAGACTCTGAACGGCACCGACTCCATCCAGGGCCTGTTCTCCCGTGAGGACGACAACAACCAGCGCCGCGTTGATATGTTCCGCTTCGCCGGCACCCTGTTCGGCGTCCGCGGCCTGGAGTCCCGCCAGGATTACCTGTACGTCGGCAACGACGGCGTTCTGCATGACGCCCGCCAGGAGGCCGCTACCTATGAGGCTCTGGAGCGTATGCACGACCTGGTCTCCGAGGGCCTGATCTCCAAGGCTTTCGTTGATATGTCCGCTGAGAAGACCCAGACCTATCTGGAGAACGACCTGGGCTTCATGCACTATGACTACAACCAGACCCAGACCCTGTACAACGAGGATGGCAAGACCCTGGATACCGCCGCCGGCGAGAAGTACATGGCCGTTATGGTGCCCGTGGCCCGTTGGGATGACGGCACCGGCGAGCAGTTCATGCGCTTCACCGAGTCCTGGCGCTCCGTCAAGACTGACGGCTGGGCCATCTCCAAGGAGGGCGTGGGCAGCGACACCGACAAGCTGAACGCCTGCCTGGCCCTGATCGACTACGCTTACTCCCCCGAGGGCATGGTCATGATGAGCTATGGCCCCGACGACTTCATCAAGACCAATTCCGACGGCAGCTATGTGACCTTCGACTTTAACGGCGAGCAGTGGCCCGAGATTTCCGACGCCACCTATGCTGAGCTGTGGGAGAAGGCCGGCGGCAACTACACCAACTATGCCCGTAACTACCTGGGCTCCACCCTGTCCTTCGTGAAGAGCCAGTCCTTCGAGTATGAGTGCACCTCCGAGGTCGGCCGTGAGGGCGCCGGCTACATCTCCAAGGCCATCGCCCTGGGCACCATCAAGCACCCCGAACTGGCCGTGGCTGACAACAGCTGGTACACCTCCGTGCCCACCGTGCTGCCCACCACCAAGGAGGACAACGCCCTGATCAACAGCTATGCTGAGCTGTCCACCCAGTTCTCCAGCTCCAAGGACGAGGTCAACATCCTGGTCGACCAGATCGTCAGCGGCTACACCGACGCCAACATGAAGGACGCTCAGTCCTCTGCTGACTACGTGGCCAGCACCTGGAGCGGCAAGCAGTACCTGGCTCTGAAGGAGAGCGCCTGGGAGAACGCTCAGGCCTATTACGAGACCATTAAGTAATCGAAACACACCGCATTGGCATTACCCGCGGGGCGGCTTTCGCCGCGCCGCCACCAAGACCGGAGAAAAGCCGGCCCGTGCCCGGGGAGCGGTCCGCTCCCCGGGCCGGGCGGGCAGGTTCCCTGCGAGGAGGTCGTCATGTACAAAAAACAGTTGATCGCGCAGAAGATCCTTTGCCTGTCGGCTATCATCATGAGCGCGGTGGTTTTCCTCTATTCGCTCGGCATCATGACCGACCTGTATGATAGTCTGTACAGCACCATGCGCAACTCCAACGATTACACCAAGACGGACGTGCCCGGCTCTATCATCTACTACAACATGCAGCCGTTCAATCAGTTCTTCCTGATTTACAGTATCGTGCTGATCCTGCTGGCCGCGTTCCTGTTCGTTACCAACACCCATATTCGCAGAAAGTACTACATCGGCAACTATGTTGCCATCGCCGCGTTTGCGGGCTTCAGCGTATATCTGTCCGTGACCTGCCATACCTACATCGAGTACTTCCGGGCCAGATGGCTTGAGGTGGACTTCGACGCCCTGAAAGAACACGCGGATATGTGGGGCACCCTGTACACCAAATCCACCTTCTGGTTCGATATCCATTACGCCGTATTCGGCCTGCTGCTGCTGGTGGCCGTGCTGCTCGTTGCCAACGCGGTGTGGAAGATCAGCCTGATGAAGCAGGAGGCCAAGCTCATTGAGAAAGGAAAGGAGGCTGCGGCGTGAATCTGAACGACGAACGTACCGTCCGGCGCGACCGGATGAGATTCATCAAGAACACCCAGTCCTCCAGCCTGTGCTACCTCGGCATTCTCTTTAATGTGTTCAATTTTGTCAGGCTGTATATGTCCGACGTGGGCAACTACTATTACACCATCGTGATCGGCGTGTCCATCGTCTACAACCTGATCTTCATGCTGGCGGTGTTCCTGGCCTCCGAGGGGGTCAAGAACTACAAGCCCGGCTACTCCTATCTGCTGGCAGTGATCGGCGTGATCCAGATCGTCCGGATCTTCATCATCCCGGTTCCCGCCCATGCCGCCGAGACCCTGGTCAACGGCGTGGAGACCACCGTGATGGGCAACGGCCAGTTCATGTTCCATGTGGTCTGCCTGGTGGCCTCCGCGGTCTGCCTGATTCTGTCCGCGGTGATCAACTTCACCAAGTGCAGGGAGCTGGCGGCCCACATGAAGACCCTGGACGCCCAGAACGCGTAAAGGAGGCGAAGACATGGCAGAACTGAGTATTCAGCATATCGACAAGATATACGACAACAATGTTCAGGCGGTCTTCGACTTCAACCTGGACGTAAAGGACGGCGAGCTCATCGTACTGGTGGGCCCCTCCGGCTGCGGTAAGTCCACCACCCTCCGCATGGTGGCCGGCCTGGAGGACATCTCCGCCGGCAAGCTCCTGCTGGACGGCAAGGACATCACCGCCGCCCCCGCCAAGGATCGTGATATGGCCATGGTGTTCCAGAGCTACGCTCTGTACGGCCACATGACCATTTACGAGAACATGGCGTTCTCCCTGACCCTGCGTAAGGAGAATCCCAACGTTATCCACAAGAAAGTGCTGGCGGCGGCCGAGATCCTGGGCCTGACCAGCCAGCTGAACAAGAAGCCGGCGCAGCTGTCCGGCGGCCAGCGCCAGCGCGTGGCCATGGGCCGCTCCATCGTGCGGAACCCCAAGGTGTTCCTGTTCGACGAGCCCCTGTCCAACCTGGACGCCAAGCTCCGCGGCGCCACCCGGCGTGAGATCCTGCTGCTCCACAAGCGGCTGCAGGCCACCATGATGTACGTTACCCACGACCAGACCGAAGCTCTGACCCTGGCTGACCGCATCGTGTGTATGTCCATGGGCCACGTGCAGCAGGTGGGCACTCCCCTGGAGTTGTATGATTCCCCGGACAACATCTTCGTGGCCAGCTTCATCGGCCTGCCTCCCATGAACTTCTTCGACGTTCGTGTTGACGGCGACAAGCTGGTGGGCGAGGGCTTTACCGTGGGGCTCACCCCCGAGGAGCAGCACATCCTGCAGGCCTACAACGGCAAGGTGGTCGTCCTGGGCGTCCGGCCCGAGAACATCGCGGAGGGCACCGACGTGAAGGTGGACGTGACCAACAACGAGAACCTGGGCATGAACACCCTGGTTCACGGCCACATCGCCGGCACCGGCAACCGGATCGTCGCCAAGCTCAAGGGCTGGGCCGACTACAAGAACGGCGACGGCGCCTCCTTCTCCTTCAAGCGCAAGCACTTCTTCGATAAGGAGACTACCAAAGCGATCAGGGGGGACAAGTGATGAAGGAAAATAAAAAGACGGTCGGCGGAGTGCTGAAAGAGGCCTGCCGTAAATTTATGGTCGCCCTGAAGCGCCGTCCCCAGATGATCGCCCTGGTGGTCGTCGTAGTGGCGTTCCTCTACTACTCCCTGAACCTGATGTACATTTCGGACACTACCGCCCGTATCCAGGGCCCCGGCATGGGCTTCACCGGTTTCTGCACCATGCTGTTCTCCATGCTGTCCTTTATGTGCTTCATCAACGCATTCCCCTATCGTAAGCCGGTGAATAAGGTCATGCTGGTGCTGATGTTCATCATGTTCGCCATCATCATCGGCTGCGATGCGTATTACAGCCGCATGATCCTGAACGCGGTGACCCGGGCGGAGAACCGCATCGAGATCACCAGCCAGACCGCCTATATCGCCAAGGCCTATAATATGCTGCGCGGTCACATGGTCATTCTGGGCATCGGCGTCGTGCTGGTGATCCTGCTGCCTGTGTATTCCAAGCTGCTGCGGAAGATCAAGACCTCCATCGAGGTGGAGGGCAACGGCGAAATGGGCGCCATCGACCTGTCCAACGACTGACCCCATCGGATACGCCCCACTGGCCTGACAGGGCGGGGGCTCGCAAGAGCTCCCGCTCCGGGATAGGAGTTCCACATGAGCAAACGCAAACGAAACCAGCCGGAAAAGCCTGAGATCGAAAAAGAGTCGGACTATTACCAGCTGAAAACCGATGCGGTGCGCGACCTGGTCACCGCCGATGAGTCCAACTCGCCGGAGGTCTCCCAGGCGGAGCTGCGGAAGTACAAGTCCGGCCCGAAGCTGCAGGTGGCCGACTGGGTGAAGCTGTGCTTTATCAAGGGCTGGTTCGCCGGGGCGGTGTGTTTCTTCTTCCTGTGGGGGCTGGGGGGCTATCTGGCGGACACGCTGGACGCCCTCTTCGTCACCGGCATGGCGCTGGGGATCGTCACCGATCTGCTCACCAACAATGTGCTGCGGTTCATCGCCAAGACCAAGGGCGGCAACGACCGCTGGATGATGTGCCCCCAGACGGGCTACATCAGCTTCCCGCTGAACATCATCTACTCCTATGTGGTACTGTTTCTGGTCATTTTGATCTACACCGGTATCAACACGGCCCTTGTGGCCATCACGAAAGCGCCCGCCGGCAGCGTCCCCCTGGGGGTGGAGCCGGTTCTGTTCGGCGTGTTCTGCCTGGGTGTGGATCTGCTGCTGATCCAAATCAAGCACTGGATCGTGGATCTGGTGCGCGGCGGGGCAAAAAAGTCTGTCCAGTGAGGTCAAAGCCATGATCAACATCCTGTACTGCGGAAACAGTTCCGCCTGTTTTGAGCTGGAGGGCACCAGGCCCTACTACGCGCAGGAACCCTATACCGTCCTGCTGAACGGCGAGGAGCGGCTCCAGGGGGAGACCAACGTGTTCTCCCTGTTCGACCTGGAGCCGGACACCGGGTATGCCGTCACCGTCCGTTTCCGCTCCGGCGGGGAGGACGCTGTGACGATCCACACCCGTGCCGAGACCTGCCGGGTCAGCGTCAAGGACTTCGGCGCCGTGGGCGACGGCGTCCACGAGGACACCGCCGCGCTTCAGGCCGCCATCAACCTGATCCCCGAGGGAGGCCGCGTGGTCTTCCCGGCGGGAACCTATCTCACCCTGCCCCTGTCCCTGAAGAGCCACATCACCCTGGAGTTGCAGGAGGGCGCGTCCCTGCTGGGCTCCACGGAGCGGGAGCGCTATCCCATTCTGAAAACGGTGTGTGTGGCGCCCGACGGCAAGGAGCTGCCCATGGTGAGCTTTGAGGGGCTGGAGGACGACTGCTATCAGTCTCTGATCCACGGCTCCTACGCCGAGGATGTGGCCATTGTGGGCAAGGGCGTCATCGACGGCAACGCCCAGAATGGCGACTGGTGGAAGAACTTCAAGGAGTTCCCCGCCGCCCGGCCCCGCGCCATCTTCCTGAACCGCTGCAAGGATGTTACCCTTCACGGCGTGACGGTGCAGAACGGCGCCTCCTGGCATATCCACCCCTATTACTCTCAGAATGTGTCCATTTTGGACATCTTCATCACCGCGCCCAAAGTGAGCCCCAACACCGACGGCATCGACCCGGAGAGCTGTGACGGGGTGGACATTATCGGCTGCCGGTTCTCCGTGGGGGACGACTGCATCGCCATCAAGTCCGGCAAGATCGAAATGGCCCGAAAGTACTGCGTCCCCGCCGACCACCACACCATCCGCAACTGTCTGATGGAATTTGGCCACGGGGCCGTGACCCTGGGCAGCGAGCTGGCGGCGGGCATCCGCAACCTGAGCGTGACCCAGTGCGTGTTCCATGCCACCGACCGGGGCCTGCGCATCAAGTCCCGCCGGGGCCGCGGAAAGGACAGCATCGTCACCAACGTGCTGTTTGACAACATTCTCATGGACGCGGTGCTCACCCCTATCGTCATCAACATGTGGTACAACTGCTGCGACCCGGATCGGTACACCGAGTATGTATGGAGCCGGGAGCACCTGCCGGTGGACGACAGGACGCCCCACCTGGGTTCCTTCGCCTTCCGCAACATGGAGTGTACCGGAGCGGAGGTGGCCGCCTGCTATATCGACGGCCTGCCCGAGAGCCCCATCGACGAGGTGAGCTTTGAAGACATCAGCATATCCTTCGCGGAGGATGCCCAGCCGGGCACTCCCGCCATGCAGAACTTTGCCGAGAAGCGGTGCCGCCTGGGCCTGTATCTCGACAACGTGACCAAGATCCAGGTGAAAAATGTGACCCTCAAGGGCGTGGACGGCGAGGGACTCATCGTCCAGCACTGTGAGGACGTTACCACGGACGGATTCGAGGTGGACTGATGGACTATCAAAAAATCGACGCCTATGTGCTCCGCCTGGTGGAGGAGTCCACCCCGGAGCGCACCGCGTGGAATATGGAAAAGATCCGGGAGGGCAAGCCCGCCTCCTGGAACTACATCGACGGCTGCATGATCACCGCCCTGCTGGAGATGGCCCGCATCACGGGCGACCAGCGGTACTTTGATTTCGCCGAGCAGGTGATCGACCACTTTGTGGAGGAGGACGGCTCCATCCGCACCTTCCAGCCGGAAAAGTACAATCTGGACGATATCAACGAGGGCCGGGCGCTCTTTGAGCTCTATGAGCGCACCGGCAAGGAGAAATACCGCAGGGCGGCCGAATTTCTCCAGAATCAGCTGGAGCGCCAGCCCCGCACCCATGAGGGGAACTTCTGGCACAAGGAGATCTACCCCAACCAGGTGTGGCTGGACGGCATCTACATGGCCCAGCCCTTCCGGGCGCTCTATCAGCGCCACCTGGGGAAGGGCGACTACACCGACGTGGCAAAGCAGATCGGCAACGTCCGGGCCAGGATGTTCGACCTTAAGACCGGGCTCTACTACCACGGGTATGACGCCTCCAAGACCGCCTTCTGGGCGGACAAAGAGACTGGCTGCTCCAAAAACTTCTGGCTGCGCTCCCTGGGCTGGTTCGCCGTGGCGCTGGCCGACCTGACGGAGATCATCCCGGCGGACGATCCGTACCGGGAGGGCCTGGCGGAGATCTTCGCCGACCTGATGGCCTCCGTCGGCAAATACGCCGACCCGGCCACCGGCCTCTACTGGCAGGTGCCCGATCAGGGCGGCCGGGAGGGCAACTACCTGGAGACCAGCGGCAGCGCCATGATGGCCTACGCCATGCTGAAGGGCGCACGGCTGGGCATCCTGGACAAAAGCTATGCCGCCAAAGGCCAGAAGACCTTTGACGGCATCGTGGAGAAGTATTTGACCTTTACCGACGACGGTATCGACCTGGAGGGTATCTGCCTGGTGGCGGGCCTGGGCCCGGAGAACAACCGCCGGCGGGACGGCTCCTATGAATACTACATCTCCGAGCCGGTAGTGGCCAACGACGCCAAGGGCGTGGCGCCCTTTGTGCTGGCCTACACCGAGGTCAAACGCCTCACAGCGGAATGACCTTCATCCAGTCCGAGTCGGTCATCGGCTCGGGGCGCTCCGGCCGGTACTGACGGGGGGAGACGCCGTACTTCTTCTTGAACAGCCGGGAGAAGTACAGCGGCTCGGAAAAGCCGCACAGATGGGCGGTCTCCGAGATATTCCCTTTGCCCGCGCACATGGCCAGGGCGTTGGCGCCGTTCTCCAGCCGCTTGTCGGTGAGGTACTGCAGCGGCGTCATGCCGGTCTCCCGCTTGAACAGCTTCTTGACATACTCGGAGTTGAAGGGAAGGGTATGCAGGTAGGCGTTGAGGTCGTAGTTGCAGTCCGGGTAGTTCTGCAGGATGTGGTTCTTGATCTCATGTACCACTTCGCTGCGGGGGTTGCCGGGCTGGCGGCTGGACGCGAACGCGGCGACCAGCTGCCCGTACATGGACAGCAGCATGGCATCATCCGCGTCGGCGCCGGAGTAGTAGTAAAACGCCGCCTGAAAGGCGTTCAGCAAGAATCCGTTTGGATCGGCGGGGAGGAGAAAGGGCTCCGCGTCGGCGAGGGTGGTGTCCGCCAGATTGATGTGGATGTTGGTAAAGCCCTTGGCGCTCCGGTTGGAATGGGGCAGCCCCGGCGGAATGACAGCCACATCCCCGGCGCTGTATTCCAGCGTGGACTGATCGTCAAAGGTCAGCGTTCCGCTGCCGCCGGTACAGTAGATCAGCTCCCAGGTGGTGTGCATGTGGCGGGACACGGAAAACGTCAAGGTATGTTTTCCCACGTATACGATTCTGTTCATGCTTCAGGGCCCCCCTTGTCGGTTACCCGCTATTGTATCAGACTTTGTCGGTTTTGTCCATATGGAATGTAAATAAAGTAAGTTCTCGCGAGCTTGGTAAAGGCCATCAAATCATGTGTAAGGAGACAGAAGATATGGCGTACTTAACTCTGAAAGACATCAACAAGATCTATCCCAACGGCTATCACGCGGTCCACAACTTCAATCTGGAGATCGAAAAGGGCGAGTTCATCGTCTTCGTGGGGCCGTCCGGCTGCGGAAAGTCCACCACCCTGCGGATGATCGCGGGCCTGGAGGACATCTCCAACGGCGAATTCCTCATCAACGGCAAGCGGGCCAACGAGATGGGCCCCCGGGAGCGGGAAGTGGCCATGGTCTTCCAGAGCTACGCCCTGTATCCCCAGATGACGGTGTTCGACAACATCGCCTTCGGCCTGACCCTCCAGGGCGTGGACGAGGACGTCATCGAGGAGAAGGTGAAGAAGACCGCCGCCATCCTCGGCCTGACGGACTATCTGGATCGTCTGCCCCGGGCTCTGTCCGGCGGCCAGCGCCAGCGTGTGGCCATCGGCCGCGCCATCATCCGCAAGGTGGGCGTGTTCCTGATGGACGAGCCGCTGTCCAACCTGGACGCCAAGCAGCGCGTGACCATGCGCTCTGAGATCGCCCAGATCCACCACAGCACCGGCGCCACCACCATCTACGTGACCCACGACCAGACAGAGGCCATGACTCTGGCCGACCGGATCGTGGTCATGAAGGACGGCTATATCCAGCAGATCGGCACCCCGTACGACCTGTACTACAAGCCCGTCAACGTGTTCGTGGCCGGGTTCATCGGCGAGCCGCCCATGAACTTCGTCAAGGGCAAGGTGCAGGGCGGCAAGCTGACCTTCGGCACCAACCAGCTGGACATCACCAAGAAGCTGGGCGCCAAGGCCGCCCAGTACGAGGGCAAGGAGATCGTCTTCGGCTTCCGGCCCGAGGCCATCGAGCTGGGCGAGCAGGCCGACGCCTACGTGGTGGACGCCCAGGTGGAGCTCACCGAGATGCTGGGCGACAACACCAACATCTACATCACCACCGGCGAGGACAAGGCCATCCTCAAGGTCGATCCCCACGACACGCCGGAGATCGACACCAGCATCAAGTTCTCCATCCCCGTGAAAGAGGTCTACCTCTTTGACGGCGAGACCGAAAATGTCATCGAATAAAGGGGGATCCTGCACGATGGATATTCGCTACTCCGCAAGCCCCAACGACGTCAAGCGCTACACCACCGAGGAGCTCCGCAAGGAATTCCTCATCACCGATCTGTATGTGCCTGACACCGTCCAGGCCACCTACTCCCATGTGGATCGCATGGTGGTCATGGGCATCATGCCCGTGAAGGAGGAAGTCCCCATCGACAAGGGCGTGGACATCTGGGCCAACTTCGGCACCAGTTACTTCTTCGAGCGCCGTGAGGCCGGCGTCTTCAATCTGGGCGGCAAGGGCCGCATCACCGTGGACGGCACCCGCTACGACCTGAGCTATGAGGACTGCCTGTACATCTCCAAGGGTGCCAAAACGGTGACCTTTGCCAGCGAGGATCCGGCGAACCCCGCCAAGTTCTATCTGGCCTCCACCCCCGCCCACAAGGAGTGCAAGACCACCCTGCTCACCATGGAGAAGGCCAACCACCGCCCCTGCGGCGAGGAGACCTTCGCCAACAAGCGGGTCATCAATCAGTTCATCCACCCGGACGTGCTGGAGACCTGCCAGCTCTCCATGGGCCTGACCCAGCTGGCCCCCGGCAGCGTTTGGAACACCATGCCCTGCCACACCCATGAGCGCCGCATGGAGGTCTACACCTACTTCGAGATCCCCGAGGATCAGGCTGTCGTCCACCTGATGGGCCAGCCCACGGAGATCCGTCCCCTGATGATGCACAACTTCGACGCGGTGATCTCCCCCTCCTGGTCCATCCACAGCGGGTGCGGCACCGCCAACTACACCTTCATCTGGGCCATGGGCGGAGAGAACCAGACTTTTGATGATATGGACAACCTGAAACCCATTGATCTGAAATAAGAAGGAGGAAAAACAACATGGAAAAGAACGATTTCCGCCTGGACGGCAAAGTGGCTCTCATCACCGGGGCCAGCTATGGCATCGGCTTCGCCATCGCGAAAGCAATGGCAGCTGCCGGCGCTACCATCGTGTTCAACGACATCAACCAGGATCTGGTGAACAAGGGCCTGGCCTCTTACAAGGAGATCGGTATCGACGCCCACGGCTATGTGTGCGACGTGACCAACGAAGAGGCTGTGGGCGAGTTCGTCAAAAAAGTCACCGCCGAGGTGGGCCACATCAACATCCTGGTGAACAACGCCGGCATCATCAAGCGCATCCCCATGCTGGAGATGACCGCGGCCCAGTTCCGCCAGGTCATCGATATCGACCTGAATGGGCCGTTCATCATGGCCAAGGCCATCATTCCCGATATGATCGAACAGGGCGGCGGCAAGATCATCAACATCTGCTCCATGATGAGCGAGCTGGGCCGCGAGACCGTCTCCGCCTATGCCGCCGCCAAGGGCGGCCTGAAGATGCTCACCAGGAACATCGCCAGCGAGTACGGCAAGTACAACATCCAGTGCAACGGCATCGGCCCCGGCTACATCGCCACGCCCCAGACCGCGCCTCTGCGCGAGCTCCAGCCCGACGGCAGCCGTCACCCCTTCGACCAGTTCATTATCGCCAAGACTCCCGCCGAGCGCTGGGGCGAGGCGGAGGATCTGGGCGGCCCCGCTGTGTTCCTGGCCTCCCACGCCTCCGACTTTGTCAACGGCCACATCCTGTATGTGGACGGCGGCATCCTGGCTTACATCGGCAAGCAGCCTGGATGATTTCCGTCTCCTTTGAAGCCCTCGGGGCGAAAGTCCATGGCTGGCTCCAGGAGGACTACGACACCCTGGCCGCGCACAGGGTGCGGCCTGCCATGGTCATCTGCGCCGGCGGCGCCTACGCCTGGCTGTCCCCCCGGGAGGAGGATCCGCCCGCGCTGGAGTTCCTCTCCATGGGCTATCAGGCGTTTATCGTGCGGTACTCCTGCGGGGAAGAGGCCGGCGGGTACAAGCCCCTCCGGCAGCTGGCCCAGGCGGTAAAGCACATCCGCGAACACGCGGAGGAGTGGCACATCGACCCGGGCAAGGTTGCGGTGATGGGCTTCTCCGCCGGAGGCCATCTGGTGGCCAGCCTGGGCGCTCTGTGGAACGACCCCGAGCTGGCGCTGCCGCCTGAAAGCCGCCCGGACGCCCTGGTGCTGTGCTACCCGGTGATCGCCACCAAGGGCGAATATATCCATGCGGAGTCCGCCCAGTGGGTGTCTGGCGGCGACGATGCCGTGCGGGACAAACTGCACCTCTGGGATGGAGTGACATCCGATTTCCCGCCCACGTTCCTGTGGCACGGGGGAAAGGACGACGCGGTACCGCCGGAGAACAGTCTGTTCCTGGCGGTGAAACTGCGGGGCGTTGGAGTCCCCGTTGAGTACCACCTGTTTGAAACGGGCGCCCACGGCATCTCCACCTGCACCCGGGAGGTGGAGACGCCCGATGAGGTCTGCCGGGCGTGGCTTCCCTTGTGCAAGACATGGCTCAACGGCAGATTCCATTACCAGCCGTAAACAAACCGGGGTACGGTTCTGTACCCCGGTTTTCTCTAAAAATCTGAAATGACAGGAAGGGATCACTAATGGAACGATTGAACTATGAAGTCCTTCGCAAGTCCGGCTACGACGGCTATATCCTTGAGAACGCCCCTGAAAAGGTGCTCCAGTTCGGCGAGGGCAACTTCCTCCGCGCCTTTGCCCAGTACTGGTTCGACGTGTCCAACGAGAAGGCCGGCTGGAACGGCAAGTGCGTGCTGGTGCAGCCCATCGCCTCCGGACTCACCGACATGATCAACGAGCAGCAGGGCCTGTACACCCTCTACCTCCGCGGCCGTGAGAACGGCGAGAAGGTGGATCGCAAACGTGTGATCTCCTGCGTCAGCCGCGCCATCAACCCCTATGCCGACGGCGGTTTCGACGCTCTGCTGGAACTGGCCCGCTCCAAGGATCTGGAGTACGTGGTGTCCAACACCACCGAGGCCGGCATCGTCTACGACCCCGCCTGCCAGAAGGACGACAAGCCCGCCAGCTCCTTCCCCGCCAAGCTGACCCAGGTGCTGCTGGCCCGGTATGAGGCCGGCCTGCCCGGCCTGGTCATCCTGTCCTGCGAGCTCATCGACAACAACGGCAAAGAGCTGCTGAAGTGCGTCAACCAGCACATCGACCAGTGGGGCCTGGACGGCGGCTTCAAGAAGTACGTCAACGAGGACTGCACCTTCTGCTCCACCCTGGTGGACCGCATCGTCCCAGGCCGTATCCGCGACCCGGAGGAAGTGGCCCGCCTGGAGGCCGAGCACGGCTACACCGACCCCCTGCTGGACGTGGGCGAGGTCTTCGGCGTGTGGAACATCGAGGGCCCGGCGTGGCTGGAGGACAAGCTGCCCTTCAAGGCCGCCGGCCTTAACTGTCCCGTGGTGCCCGATGTGACCCCCTACAAGAAGCGCAAGGTGCGCATCCTCAACGGCGCGCACACCGGCTTTGTGCTGGGCGCCTACCTGGCCGGCTTCGACATCGTCCGCGACTGCATGCAGGACGACACCGTCCGCGGCTTCATGAACAAGATGCTGTACGATGAGGTCATCCCCACCCTGCCTCTGGACAAGGACGACCTGATGGGCTTTGCCTCCGCCGTGCAGGATCGCTTCAACAACCCCTTCATCAACCATGAGCTGATGAGCATTTCTCTGAACTCCACCTCCAAGTGGCGCGCCCGCAATATGCCCAGCTTCCTGGAGTACATCGAGAAGACCGGCGAGCTGCCCAAGTGCCTGGTGACCTCCTTCGCCGCCTACATGGCCTTCTTCTCCAGCGACATCCAGGAGCTGAACGACAAGGGCCTGGTGTGCCGCCGTCCCAAGGGCAACACCTACACCTGCTCCGACGACCGCTTCGTGCTGGAGTTCTACTATGCCCACAAGGACGATGACGCCGCCGCCCTGACCCATGCCGTCATGACCGACGAGCGGATGTGGGGCCAGGATCTGACCAAGGTGCCCGGCTTCGAAAAGGCCGCCGCCGAGGCGCTGGAGCTCATCCGCACCCAGGGCGCCAAGGCTGCCTACGCCGCCTGCCTGTAACAGGAGAGCGCCATGCCTGATTTCATTCACATCCACGAAACCGACAACGTGGCGGTGGCCCTGCGCCCCGTCGCCAAGGGGACGGAGTTCCTGGGCGTCACCGCCGCGGAGGACATCCCCCAGGGCCACAAGATGGCGCTGAAGCCCATCGCCAACGGGGAGATGGTGGTGAAGTACGGCCTGTACATCGGCCACGCCACCGAGGACATCGCCCCCGGCCAGTGGGTGCACACCCACAACATGAAGACCAATCTGTCCGGCGAGGTGGAGTACACCTACGACCCGAAGGTGGTGTTCCCGGAGCCCATCCCGGCCAAGACCTTTATGGGTTACCGCCGGAAGGACGGCCGGGCCGCCATCCGCAACGAGATCTGGATCATCCCCACCGTGGGCTGCGTCAACGACGTAGCCAAGGCCATGGTGCGGGAGAATCAGGATCTGGTGAGCGGCACCATCGACGGCCTGTATACCTTTACCCACCCCTTCGGCTGCTCCCAGACCGGCCACGACCACGCCCAGACCCGGAAGCTTTTGGCGGCGCTGACCCGCCATCCCAACGCCGGCGCGGTGCTGGTGCTGAGCCTGGGCTGCGAGAACCTGACCCACGACCAGTTCCTGGCGGAGCTGGGGGACTATGACCCCGAGCGGGTCAAGTTCCTCACCTGCCAGGAGGTGGAGGACGAGCTGGCCGCCGGCCGCGAACTGCTGAAAGAGTGCGCCGCATATGCCGGCCGGTTCCAGCGGGAGGAGATGCCCGTGAGCGAATTGGTGGTGGGCATGAAGTGCGGCGGCTCCGACGGGCTGTCCGGCATCACCGCCAACCCCACCGTGGGCCGCTTCTCCGACATGCTGGGCGCCATGGGCGGCGCCACAGTGCTCACAGAGGTGCCCGAGATGTTCGGCGCGGAGAACTTCCTGATGGATCGCTGCGTGGACAAGGGCGTCTTTGAGAAGGCCGCCGGCATGCTCAACGGCTTCAAGGACTACTTCATCAGCCACAACGAGGTGGTCTATGACAACCCCAGCCCCGGCAACAAGCAGGGCGGCATCACCACCCTGGAGGATAAGTCCTGCGGCTGCGTCCAGAAGGGTGGCACCGCCCCCATCATGGACGTGATCGGCTACGGCGAGGCGGTCACCAAGAAGGGGCTGAACCTGCTGTACGGCCCCGGCAACGACTTGGTGTCCGCCACGGCGCTCACCGCCGCGGGGGCCCACCTGATCCTGTTTACCACGGGGCGCGGCACCCCCTTCGGCGCCCCCGCCCCCACCATGAAGATCGCCACCAACACCCCGCTGGCCACCAAAAAGGCCGGCTGGATCGACTTCAACGCCGGCGTGGTGGCGGACGGCACCCGCACCATCCCAGAGGCCGCCGCCGATCTGATGGAGCTGGTGTGCGAGGTGGCCTCCGGCAAGCAGACCCGGGCGGAGGAGAAGGGCTTCCGGGAGATCTCCATTTTCAAGGACGGGGTCGTCCTGTAACGAGGGAGGAAACAGTATGCAGATCGGTATCCGGCTCCACGACGTAAACGCCGCCCTGTCCCCGGCGGAGCAGACCATGGAGGCCCGGGCGGCCAAGGCCAGGGCGGAGGGCTTCTCCTGCGTCCATCTGGCCATCGGCAAGGTCATCGCGGGGTTCCCCATGGACGACTGCTCCCTGACGGAGGGCCTGGCCTTCCACACCAGGCGGGTTTTCGCCAAGGAGAATCTGGATATAGCGGTGCTGGGGTGCTACCTCAACCTGGCCCACCCCGACCCGGAGAAGCTGAAAGAGATCCAGAGCAAGTACTACGGCCACCTGCGGGTGGCGGCCCTCATGGGCGCCGGCGTGGTGGGCACCGAGACCGGCTCCCCCAACGCCGAGTACAAGATGGATTCCAACACCCACACCAAGGAGGCGCTGGACACCTTCATCCGCAACATGGCCCCGGTGGTGGAGCGGGCGGAGGCCTGCGGCGTCACCATTGCCATCGAACCGGTGTGGAAGCACATCGTCTACAGCCCCGACCGGGCGGTGGAGGTGCTGAACGCCATCAAGAGCCCCAACCTGCGCATCATCTTCGACCCGGTGAATCTGCTGTACCCCGGCAACGTGGACGATCGGGAGCGGCTGTTCGCCGAGGCCATGGATAAGCTGGGCGACCGCATTGCCGTTGTCCACCTGAAGGACTTTGTCCCCGGCGGCGACGATTTGAAGAGCGGGGCCGCCGGCACCGGCATGATGGACTACACGAGCATTTTGAAGTTCCTGAAGGCCCGCAAGCCCTATGTCCAGGCCACCCTGGAGGACACCACGAACGATAACGCGGTGGCCGCCAGAGTTATGTTGGAGCAGTTATACGAATCGCTATAATTTCATTACAGGAGGAATGTCACCATGAATGAACTGAGCAAGCAGATCTCTGAAATCGGCGTTGTCCCCGTGATCAAGCTGAACCACCCCGAGCGGGATGCGGCCCCTCTGGCCCGCGCCCTGGTGGCCGGCGGCGTGCCCGTGGCCGAGGTCACCTTCCGTGCCGCCGGCGCCGCCACCGCCATCAAGCTGATGGCTGAGGAGTGCCCCGACATGCTGGTGGGCGCCGGCACCGTCCTCACCACCGGCCAGGTGGACGAGGCCCTGGCGGCGGGCGCCAAGTTCATCGTCACCCCCGGCCTGGATCCCGACATCGTGAAGTACTGCCAGTCCAAGGGCGTGAACGTCTATCCCGGCTGCACCACCCCCACCGATTACCACACCGCCTATAAGCTGGGCCTGGAGCTGATCAAGTTCTTCCCCGCCGAGCAGTCCGGCGGCCTGGCCAAGATCAAGGCCATGAGCGCCCCGTTCCCCATGTTCAAGGTCATGCCCACCGGCGGCATCTCCCTGAAGAACCTGGCGGAGTACATCAAGGCCCCCGTCATCGCGGCCTGCGGCGGCTCCTACATGGTCACCGCCGACCTGATCGACAACAACAAGTGGGACGAGATCACCGACCTGTGCAAGCAGTCTGTGGCCATCGTCAAGGAGGCCCGCAATGGTTGAGTACACGCTGGCCCACATCGGCATCAACGCCGCCGGCGCGGAGGAGTCTCTGGCGGCCGCGAAGCAGCTGGAGGCCCTGTTCGGTTTTGCCGTGAAAGAGGGCAACAGCTCCAACTTTGCCGGCACCGTTGCCGAGATCATGAAGAAGCCCGGCCGCGGCACCCACGGCCACATCGGCATCGGCACCCCGGACGTGGCCGCCGCCAAGGCGGATCTGGAGGCCCGCGGCTTCACCTTCGAGGAGTCCAGCGCCGTGTATACGCCCGAGGGCGTGCTGAAGGCCATCTACCTCAACGGCGAGGTGCTGGGCTTCGCCATCCATCTGATGAAAAAACCTTAACACAGGGGGAAGAAAATTATGGCTAAAATTGTCACCTTCGGCGAACTGATGATTCGCCTCCAGCCCTACAACTATGAGCGCTTCGTCCAGGCCGATCACCTGGAGTTCACCTTCGGCGGCGGCGAGGCCAACGTGGCCGTCTCCCTCGCCAACTACGGCCAGGAGGCCGTGTTCGTCACCAAGCTGCCCGCCCACGCCATCGGCCAGGCAGCGGTCAACTCCCTGCGCCGCTACGGCGTGGATACCTCCAAGATCGTCCGCGGCGGCGACCGTGTGGGCATCTACTTCAACGAGAAGGGCGCCTCCCAGCGGCCCAGCGTGTGCATCTATGACCGCGCCCACTCCGCCATCCAGGAGAGCGACCCCGCCGACTTCGACTGGGACGCCATCTTCGAGGGCGCCGACTGGTTCCACTTCACCGGCATCACCCCGGCCCTGGGCCCCAACATGGTCGAGGCCTGCAAGCAGGCCTGTAAGGCCGCCAAGGCCCACGGCGTGAAGATCTCCTGCGACCTGAACTACCGCGGCAAGCTGTGGACCCGTGACCAGGCCCGCGCCGCCATGACCGAGCTGTGCCAGTACGTTGACGTGTGCATCTCCAACGAGGAGGACGCCAAGGACGTGTTCGGCATCGAGGCCGAGGCCACCGACATCACCGCCGGCGAGCTGAATAAGGAGGGCTACAAGTCCGTTGCCAAGCAGCTGGCCGACAAGTTCGGCTTTGAGAAGGTGGCCATCACCCTGCGCGAGTCCAAGAGCGCCTTCGACAACGACTGGAGCGCCATGCTGTACGATGTGGCCTCCAACCAATACTGCTTCTCCAAGCTGTATCATCTGCACATCATCGACCGCATCGGCGGCGGCGACTCCTTCGGCGGCGGCCTGATCTACTCCCTACTGAACGGGTACGACACCCAGGGCGCCGTGGAGTTCGCCGTGGCGGCCTCCGCTCTGAAGCACTCCATCGAGGGCGACTACAACTTCGCCACCCTGGCGGAGGTGGAGAAGCTGGCCGGCGGCGACGGCTCCGGCCGCGTCCAGCGCTGAGCCATGGAGCACTCCAATCCCCTGACCAAGGCGTCGGTGGGGCAGAAGTTTCTCACGTTCGGTGAGATCATGCTCCGCCTGACGCCCCCTAACTACGACAAGATCCGCATGGCCAACAGCTTTGAGATCAGCTATGGCGGCAGTGAGGCCAATATTGCCCTGGCCCTGGCCAACCTGGGGGTGGACAGCACTTTCTTCTCCGTGGTGCCCAGCAATTCCCTGGGCAAGAGCGCGGTGCGTATGCTCCGCTCCAACGACGTCCACTGCACCCCCATGATCCTCTCCTCCCATGCGGAGACCCCCACCCACCGGCTGGGCACCTACTATCTGGAGACGGGCTACGGCATCCGCCCCAGCAAGGTGACCTATGACCGCAAGCACAGCGCCATCACCGAGTACGATTTCAGCAAGGTGGATCTGGAAGGGCTGCTGGATGGGTTTGACTGGCTGCACCTCTCCGGCATCACCCCGGCCCTGTCCAAGAGCTGCGCCGACTTCATGCTGGCCATGCTCAAGCGGGCCAAGGAGAAGGGTATGACCGTCAGCTTCGACGGAAACTTCCGCTCCAAGCTGTGGACGTGGGAGGAGGCCCGGGACTACTGCACCCAGTGCCTGCCCTATGTGGACGTGCTGTTCGGCATCGAGCCCTACCACCTGTGGAAGGACGAGGACGACCACGCCAAGGGCGACTGGAAGGACGATATCCCCTTTCAGCCCAGCTATGAGCAGCAGGACGAGGTGTTCCAGCGGTTCATCGAGCGGTACCCCAACCTGAAGTGCCTCGCCCGGCATGTGCGCTACGCCCACTCCGGCAGCGAGAACAGCCTGATGGCTTACATGTGGTATCAGGGCCACACCTTCGAGAGCAAGCTGTTCACCTTCAACATCCTGGATCGTGTGGGCGGCGGCGACGCCTTTGCCAGCGGCCTGATTTACGCCATGATGAACGGGTACAAGCCCATGGATATGGTGAACTTCGCCGTGGCGTCCAGCGTCATCAAGCACACCATCCACGGCGACGCCAACATCACCGACGACGTGGAATCCATCCGCAGCCTGATGAACATGAACTACGACATCAAACGGTAACTGTGAGGTAGTTAGGCATGAGAGAATTTATGGACAAGGATTTCCTGCTGGAGACCGACACCGCCAGGCACCTGTTCCACGATTACGCGGAGCATATGCCCCTGGTGGACTATCACTGCCACATCTCTCCCCGGGAGATCTACGAGGATCGCCGGTTCGACAACCTGGTTCAGGTGTGGCTGGGCGGCCGCAACCCCGACGGGACTTACTTCGGCGACCACTACAAGTGGCGCGTGATGCGCTCCAACGGCACCCCCGAGGACTACGTCACCGGCGACAAGCCGGACTATGAGCGTTTCCTGAAGTTTGTGGAGGCCCTCCAGATGGCCATCGGCAACCCCATGTACCACTGGTGCAACCTGGAGCTGCGGCAGTTCTTCGGCTTCAACAAGCCCCTGACCCCCGAGACGGCGGAGGAGTGCTGGAACTTCGTCAACGACAAGCTCCGCAACGACCCCGACCTGACGGTGCGCGGCATCATCAAGAAGGCCAACGTGGCTATGATCGGCACCACCGACGACCCCATCGACACGCTGGAGTGGCACGAGAAGATCGCCGCCGATCCCTCCATCACCGTGAAGGTGTGCCCCTCCTTCCGCCCGGACAAGGCCATCAACATCAATAAGCCCGGCTTCGCCGAGTACATCGGCAAGCTGGCGGCCAGCGTAGGCAAGGCCTCTCTGGACAGCGCGGACGACGTGTGCGCCGCCCTCACCCAGCGCCTTGAGTTTTTCAAGTCCCTGGGCTGCCGGGCCAGCGACCACGGCCTGGACTATATCCCCTTCCGCAAGTGCTGCGCCAAGTGCGCCACCGAGGCCTTCCAGAAGGTCATGGCCGGCGGGGAGATCACCGTGGAGGAGGCGGAGAGGTACCAGACCTATGTGCTGCTCCACCTGGGCCGCGAGTACCACCGCCTGGACATCGCCATGCAGCTGCACTACTCCTGCAAGCGCAACGCCAACACCCGGCTCTACAAGAAGCTGGGCCCCGACACCGGCGTGGACATGATCTCCCAGAACACCTGCGGCGGCGACATCGCCGACCTGCTGGCCGCCCTGGACGAGACCAACGAGTGCCCCAAGACCATTCTGTACTCCCTGAACCCCGCCGACAACGAGCAGCTGGGCACCCTGATCGGCTGCTTCCAGTCCGACGAAGTCCCCGGCAAGATCCAGCACGGCTCCGCGTGGTGGTTCAACGACACCAAGAGCGGCATGGAGGATCAGATGAAGTCCCTGGCCAATCTGGGCCTGCTGGGCAACTTCGTGGGCATGCTCACCGACTCCCGCTCGTTCCTGAGCTATGCCCGGCACGACTACTTCCGCCGCATCTTCTGCAACCTGGTGGGCAACTGGGTGGAGAGCGGCGAATACCCCAACATCGAGAGCGCGCTGAAGCGCATCGTGGAGGGCGTGTCCTACGCCAACGCCGCCCGTTACTTCGGGCTGTAAGCCATTTGAGACAGACAAGCCGGCCGGGGGCGACCTGCCCCCGGCCCGCCTTTTGAGGTGAACGCGTATGAAATATGAAAACGGCCGCATGAGCGGCATGAACATCGCCTATATCGGCGGCGGCTCCCGGGGCTGGGCGTGGACGTTCATGGCCGACCTCGCCATGGAGCCCGCGCTGAGCGGCACCATCCGCCTTTACGACATCGACCGGCCCGCCGCGGAGAACAACAAGGTCATCGGCAACCGGCTGTCGGCCAAGCCGGAGAGCGCCGGCAAGTGGGATTACGTGGTCAGCCCCACCCTGGGGGAGGCGCTGGACGGCGCCGACTTCGTGGTCATCTCCATCCTGCCCGGCACCTTTGACGAGATGGCGGTGGACGTCCATATGCCGGAGCGGCTGGGCGTCTACCAGTCCGTGGGAGACACTGCCGGCCCCGGCGGCACCATGCGGGGCCTGCGCACGGTGCCCATGTTCGTGGAGATCGCCGAGGCCGTGAAACAGCATTGCCCCGGCGCCTGGGTCATCAACTACACCAACCCCATGGCCCTGTGCGTGCGGACGCTGTACCATGTGTTCCCCGGCATCAAGGCCTTCGGCTGCTGCCACGAGGTGTTCAACACCCAGGCGATGCTGGCCAGCCTCTGTGAGCAGGTGCTGGGGGTGGAGGGCGTCACCCGGCAGGACATCGAGGTGAACGTGCTGGGCATCAACCACTTCACCTGGTTCAGCTCGGCCAATTATAGGGGGATCGACCTGTTCCCCCTGTACCGGGAGTTTGTGGACGCCCACTTTGAAGAGGGCTTTGAGACCACCAGCGACAACTGGATGAACAGCCACTTCAACTGCGCCCACCGGGTGAAGTTCGACCTGTTCCGGCGGTATGGGTACATCGCCGCCGCCGGCGACCGCCATCTGGCGGAGTTTATGCCGGGGACAGAGTATTTGAAGGATCCGGAGACGGTGCGGAGCTGGAAGTTCAGCCTCACCCCCGTGGACTGGCGTAAGGCCGACCTGAAGGAGCGTCTGGCCCGCAGCGCCCGTCTGGCCAGCGGGGCGGAGGACATCGCCCTGGAGCCCACCGGCGAGGAGGGCATCCTGCTCATCAAGGCCCTGTGCGGGCTGACAAGGGTGGTCAGCAACGTGAACGTGCCCAACTACGCCCTGCAGATCCCTGATCTGCCCGCGGGTACCGTGGTGGAGACCAACGCCCTGTTCGGCCGTGACGCCATCCGCCCCGTGGCCGCCGGCGCCCTGCCGGAGGACATCCTGGCGCTGATCCGGCCCCACGCCGCCAACCAGAAGCGCATCCTGGACGCGGCCCTGAACTGCGACCGGGAGCTGGTGTACGAGGCGTTCCTCACCGACCCGCTGGTGCGCGGCAGGGCAGAGGACGCCGCCGTGAAGCGGCTGGCGGACGACATGATCGCCGCCACATCGAACTATCTGCCCGACGGGTGGAAATAACCGCAAATCATAAAAAATACCGCTCTGGAAATTGCCAGAGCGGTATTTTTTTGTGCCTGTCACTTCATCTCCGCGATGACAGCCTCGGCGTCCGCCTGGGCCATGCCGCCGCACTGGAGGGAGAAGGCGTACCCGCCGTCGCTCCAGTAGGCCACCATGACCAGACCGTTCTTCATCCGCAGGGTGACGTCGCGGCCGTCCACATCGGCGCTGCCTCTGTCGGGGTACTGGTTGTAGTCGCCGCTGATGTCCCCGGCGCCGGCGCCCTTCCGCAGGGTGAGCTGGCCGCCGTCCTTCTCAAAGGTGAGCTGGATCATGCTGCCGGCCACGGCGGTGATCCCGGCGCTGCCCCAGTCCTCCAGTTCGGTGGGGGCGGAGAGCCCGAATCCGGCGATGCCGGCGGCTTCCTCCAGTGTGGCGCACTCCGCGAAGGGGTTGGGGATCCGGACGCCGCTCACGCCGTCCTCCGGCTGATCGCCAGCGGACTGGCCGCAGGCCGACGAGGGGATCGCCAGGAAGACGCAAAGAGCGAGGACGAGGATTCGTTTCATGGGAATCTCTCCTTTCAGTGGTCGGTGGCGTTCGCGCCGGGCGAAGCGATTATGACCAGGCCAGGATACCGGCTTTCAGCCGGTTCAGCCCGTCCAGCAACCGGGCGCGGGGGCAGGCGATGTTCACCCGGAGGAACTGTTTGCCGGGCGCGCCGTACTGGCCGCCGGAGGTCACATAGAGGCCGGTCTTTTTGCGGATAAAGTCCGCCAGCGGTTTGGCGTCGCCGGTGATTTTCCCGCAGTCCAGCCACAGCAGATAGGTGGCCTCAGAGGGCACCAGGTGGAGCTGGGGCAGCTCGGCCGCCAAAAACTTCCGCACCGCCTGCTTGTTGGCATAGATATACTCCCGCAGTTCATCCAGCCAGTCCCCGCCGTGGCGGAAGGCGGCGATGGCGGCGTCGCAGGCGAAGACATTGCCCTCCGCCACCTCGTCGGTGTTGAGGCCCCGCCACACCTTGTGGCGCAGGAACGGGTCGGGCACGGATACCGCGGCGGTCTGGATGCCGGGGATGCTGAACGTCTTGGTGGGGGCGATGCAGGTGACGCTGGTCTGTTTGCAGGTCTCCGACGCGGAGGCGAAGGGGACGTACTCCCTGCCGGGGTCGGTGAGATCACAGTGGATCTCGTCGGAGATCACGGTGACGTGGTGCCTGGCGCACAGCTCACCCACCCTTGCCAGTATTTCCCTGTCCCATATCTTACCCACCGGATTATGGGGGTTGCACAAAATCATGAGGGTGGTCTGGGGGTCGGAGAGGTCGCGCTCCAAACGCGCAAAATCCATGGAATAAACGCCGTTTTCATAGCATAAAGGGCTCTCTTTTACGTTCCGTCCGTTGTTGACGATGGAGTTGAAAAACATGTTGTACACCGGGGTTTGGATCAGCACGTTCTCGCCGGGGGTGGTCAGCTTACGCACCATGCTGGAGATGGCGGGCACCACGCCGGTGCAGAAGATGAGCCAGTCCCGCTCCATGGTGAAGTGGTGACGCTCTTTCCACCAGCCGATGTAGGCGTCCGCCCACTCCGGGGGCACGTCGGTATAGCCGAAGACGCCGTGATCCAGCCGCTTTTGCAGCGCCTCCCGGATGGCAGGGGCGGCCTGGAAGTCCATATCCGCCACCCACATGGGCAGCTCGTCTGCCCCCACATCCCACTTCAGGGAGCCGGTGTTCCGGCGGTCAATGAGGGTGTCAAAATCGTACTTCATGGCGCCGCTCCGTTTTCGCTGTCCCGACAGACGATCACCGTTTTGGAGGGATCCACCTTGTCCTTCTCGATGGTCAGCGTGCCGATGGAGGCGGCCTTGATGGTGCCGCCGGAGGGGTTCAGCACGCTGTCCACATGGGAGGTGATGTCCGCGTCCACGGTGGAGTACTCAAAGGCCAGGGTGGTGTTGATGAGCTTGCAGTTTTTCATCACCAGGTTGTCGATGTAGCAGAGGCCCTGCAGGCTCTCGATGGTGCAGTTCACCAGGGTCAGATTTCTGGCGTTCCAGCCCAGGTACTCGCCGGAGATGAAAGAGTCGTACACCGTCACGTTCTCGCTGTTCCAGAAGGAGTCCTTGGACAGCATATGGGCGTTGCGGATGGTGACGTTCTTCGCCCCGTCGAAGGAGTAGTTGCCGACGAGGGTGAAGCCGTCGACGTCCACGTTCTCGCAGTTCATGGCCAGATAGTCGCCCTTGGCGTGGACGTTCTCCAGCTTCACATTTTTGCAGCTCCACAATGTCTCGGCGGCGTTGGGGAACTGGACGTTTCTCAGGGTGACCCCGTCGCACCGGCGGAAGTTTTTGGGCGCCTCGATGACGGCGTCCTCCACCAGGATGTCGTCGGTGTACCACACCCCGGCCCGGGCCATCTCGAACCAGGTGCAGTTGTGGGCTTTGACGTGCTTGCAGTACCATAGGGGGTACTTCCACTTGAACATGGAGCCCCAAAGCTCGATGTCCCGGCTCTCCTTCAGGGGGGACTCCCCGTCGTCGAAAATGGTGTCATAGATTTTCAGGCCGCGGGACATGAACAGGGCCCGCTCCCCGGTGAGGAACTGCTGGCGGATCTCGTTGGACATAGGTAAACTCTCTGCCTTTTCTGTGGATTCCCGGCAAAGCCGGGCCGATTGCACCATTATATACGATTGCACGATTCCCGTCAACCGCTGTCCTGTGGACGGCGGTTTGTTTTAGAGGGGGTGAATGGAATGGAGAGCATTATTGTGGGCGCGCTGGCGCTGATCGGCACCCTGGCGGGCACGTACTTCGCCAACCGCAGGAGCGCGGCGCTGATCGCCTACCGGCTGGAGGAGTTGGAGAAGAAGGTGCAGAAGCACAACAATCTTGTGGAGCGCACCTACCGTCTGGAGGAGCAGGCAGCCATCCAGGAGGAGAAGCTGAAGGTGGCCAACCACCGCATCGACGACCTGGAACAGCAGGTCGGGAAAGGGGCATAGGCCTCATCCGGCGCTCCGCGCCACCTTCCCCACAGGTGGGGAAGGCTTGATATGAAGGGAGAGAAATCCATGAAAGAACTGCTTTTTAAGCGGCTGGCCAATCTGCTGACGGTCAAGTCGCTGGTGACCATTATTTTGACCGTCGTGTTCGCCGTCCTCACGGTGATGGGCAAGATCGAGCAGAGTTATATGACCATCTACACGGTGATCATCTCGTTCTACTTCGGCGTCCAGACCGTGAAGGACGCCAAGAGCGGAGGGATTGAGGAATGAGCGCGGCGGTAGAGCGCCTGCTTGCCACCGCCCTGGCCGAGGTGGGCTATCACGAAAAGGCCGGCAACGCCGACCTGGACAGCAAGACCGGAAACTCCGGCAGCAGGAACTACACCAAGTACGCCCGCGACCTGGACGCCCTGGGCGATGTCTACAACGGCAAAAAACAGGGCTACGACTGGTGCGACGTGTTCGTTGACTGGTGCTTTATCAAGACCTTCGGCGAGACGCTGGGGGTGAAGCTGATGTGCCAGCCCTATCAGGGCTGCGGTGCGGGCTGCAACTGGTCTGCCGGGTATTACAAGAACATGGGGCAGTTCCACAAGGCCGGCCCACAGCCGGGGGATCAGATCTTCTACGACTGGGATCTGGACGGCGAGGCCGACCACACCGGCATCGTGACGGCGGTGCAGGGCGGCAAGGTCTACACCGTAGAGGGGAACACCTCCGACCCGTCCAACCCCGGCGACGTGGTGGTGGCGGAGAAGCGCCGGGACTTGGACTACAGATACATCTACGGCTACGGGCGGCCCGACTGGAGCTTTGTGCCGGAGCCCACACCTACACCCACACCGGGAGGAGACGATGATATGACAGGTGAAGAGATCTACAACAAGCTGATGGAATACATCGCCGCGAAGCCGGTGCCGGACTGGGCGGTCAGAGACGGCGAGTTCCAGCGCGCCGTGGAGCTTGGCATCACGGACGGCACCCGCCCCTGCGCCCCCGCTTCCCGGCTTGAGACAGCCGTTATGGCGCTGCGGGCCGCGGAGAAAGTATGATGCACGGCGAGCGTGAGCAAAAACCGCAGGAGAAGCGGCGAAAGATCCAGTGGTCTAAGCTGATGACCCTGCTGGTGATCCTGCTGGGGTTCGTCATCGTGCAGGAGTGCTTTGTGCTGATGTACCTGTGCATCCGTTACGGCTACACCTCCACGGCGGCGTGGCTGACGGCGGCGGTGGGGCTGGCCGAGGCGGTGATGGCCGCCGGCATCTCCGGCTATCTGGCGCTGTGCAAGAGCGACCACCGGGAGGGCGGCGTGACCTATGAGACGGCGAAGGCGGCGGGGTTTCAGGACGGGCCCGCCGTCAATGGCGGATCGCGGATTTGACTTGCGGGGCGGAGGCTGGTATAATTTTTCAGAAACAACCGGCCCCGGAGGGCGGGTAGAGGAGGGCGTCACTATGACGGAACAGGACATTCGGGCGATCGTTGACCGGCAGCGGGAGTTTTTCCTCACCGGGGTCACCCTGGACGTGGCGGGCCGTGTCCGGGCGCTGAAGCAGCTGAAGGCGGCCATCGCCGTCCACGAGGGGGAGATCAACGCCGCCCTCAAAGCCGACCTGGGCAAGAGCGCCATGGAGAGCTACATGTGCGAGGTGGGCATGACCCTGGCGGAGCTGACCTATATGCTCAAGCACATCCATGGATTTGCCCGGGATCGGAGGGTGCGGACGCCCCTGGCCCAGTTCGCCGCCCGGAGCTGTCAGAAACCGTTCCCCTACGGGGTGGCGCTCATCATGAGCCCGTGGAACTACCCGTTCCTGCTGACCATGGAGCCGCTGGTGGACGCGCTGGCGGCGGGCAATACCGCCGTGGTGAAGCCCAGCGCCTACTCCCCCAACACCAGCGCGGTGGTGCAGAAGATCCTGGAGCGGTGCTTCGCCCCGGAGTATGTGGCGGTGGTCACCGGGGGGCGGGCGGAGAACACCGCCCTGCTGGAGCAGAAATTCGACTATATCTTCTTTACCGGCAGCCAGGGGGTGGGGAAGGAGGTCATGCGGAAGGCGGCGGAACACCTCACCCC
This sequence comes from uncultured Oscillospiraceae bacterium, assembly GCA_947628315.1. Taxonomy (GTDB): domain Bacteria; phylum Bacillota; class Clostridia; order Oscillospirales; family Oscillospiraceae; genus Enterenecus. Next base: position 2,328 of record CANQZJ010000008.1, on the reverse strand, counting down.
CGTGACCCTGGAGCTGGGCGGCAAGAGCCCCTGCATTGTGGAGAAGAGCGCCAACCTCAGGCTGGCGGCGAAGCGCATCGTGTTCGGAAAATTCCTGAATTGCGGCCAGACCTGCGTGGCGCCGGACTACATCCTGTGCGACCCGGCCGTGAAGGACGAGCTCATCCGGCAGATCAAAGTGCAGATCGGAAAGCAGTTCGGAGCCCGGCCCCTGGAGAACATGGACTACGGCAGGATCGTCAACGAGAAACATTTCAACCGGCTGCTGGGGCTCATCGACCCGGCCAAGGTGGTTCACGGGGGCTCCTCCAACGGAGAGACACTTCGCATCGAGCCCACGGTGCTGGACAACGTGACCTGGGACGACCCGGTGATGGGGGAGGAGATCTTCGGCCCCATTCTGCCGGTGCTGACCTACGGCAGTCTGGACGAGGTCATCCGCACCGTCAACACCCGGCAGCACCCGCTGGCGCTGTATCTGTTCACATCCAGCAAGGCCGCGGCCCGGAAGGTCATGAGCCGGTGCGGGTTTGGCGGCGGCTGCGTCAACGACGTGATCATCCACCTGGCCACCAGCGAGATGGGCTTCGGCGGCTTTGGGGAGAGCGGCATGGGTTCCTACCACGGCAAGGCCGGATTCGACGCCTTCAGCCACTACAAGAGCATCGTGGACAAAAAGACCTGGATCGACCTGACCATGCGCTATCAGCCCTACACCAGGGGGCATGAGCGGATGGTGCGGTTCTTCCTGAAATGACGAAAAGCGCAAAAAGGAGCGTCCCGTTTCGGGACGCTCCTTTTGATATGCCTTGACGGCCCGGATCAATACTGACCCAGAGTGCCGGAGGGACGGTGCTCGTCCTTGGCAGGCTCGCCGAAGTCGTAGTCCTTGCCGGGGAGGATGGCGTTGAGCAGGATGCCGGCGATGGCGGCGATGGCCAGGCCGGTCAGGGTGATGGAGGCGCCGCCGATGGTGAAGGTGAGGCCGCTGGAGAAGCCCAGGCCGCACACCAGGATGACGGCCGCCACGATCAGGTTGCGGGAGTTGGTGAAGTCCACCTGGTTCTCCACCAGGTTGCGCACGCCGATGGCGGAGATCATGCCGTAGAGGATGAAGGACACGCCGCCGATGATGGCGGAGGGCATGGAGCCGATGACCGCGGCGAACATGGGGCTGAAGGACAGCACCAGGGCGTAGACGGCGGCCAGACGGATCACGTTGGGGTCATAGACACGGGACAGCACCAGCACGCCGGTGTTCTCGCCGTAGGTGGTGTTGGCGGGGCCGCCGAACAGGCCGGCCAGAGAGGTGGCAAGGCCGTCGCCGATCAGGGTGCGGTGCAGGCCGGGATCGTCGATGAAGTTCTCCCCCACGGTGGCGGAGATGGCGGACATATCGCCGATGTGCTCCATCATGGAGGCGATGGCGATGGGGGCCATCACCAGGATGGCGGACAGGTCAAACTTGGCCACGGAGCCGGAGAAGTCGGTGATGAAGGGCTGGAGGCCGACGATCTGGGAGCCGGCGATGCTGGACAGGTCGATGAGCTGGGGGCCGCCGGCCAGGGTGACGATCAGGGCCACGATGTAGCTGCCCACCACGCCCAGCAGGATGGGGATGATCTTGATCATGCCCTTACCCCAGATGTTGGCCACCACGATGATGGCGATGGCGATCAGGGCCAGCCACCAGCAGGTGGAGGCGTTGGACACGGCGGAGGGGGCCAGGTTCAGGCCGATGCAGATGATGATGGGGCCGGTGACCACGGGGGGCAGGAAGCGCATGACCTTGTGGACGCCCACCAGCTTGATCAGCAGGGCCAGCACCAGGTAGAGCAGGCCGGCCACCACGATGCCGCCGCAGGTGTACTGGAGCTTCTCCGCCTGGGACATGCCGGCGTAGATGCCCTCATTCATGCCGCCCATGGCGGCGAAGCCGCCCAGGAAGGCGAAGGAGGAGCCCAGGAAGGCGGGCACCTTCAGCTTGGAGCACACGTGGAACAGCAGGGTGCCGAAGCCGGCGAAGAACAGGGTGGTCTGGATGGACAGGGGCATGCCGATGGCCTCGCCGCTGGCGGTGGTCTGGCTGTTCACCAGGATGGGCACCAGAATGGTGGCGCCGAACATGGCGAACATGTGCTGCAGACCCAGCAGCAGCATCTTGGGGATGCCCAGAGTACGCGCATCGCGAATGGGTTCTTGGTTGTTCATTTCCTTCTCTCCATTTCTCGTTTATTTCGATTGTGAAACACTATCAGGTACCGCGAAGAATCTTAACATATCAGGGTGCGGTTGTCCACCTGAAATTTGCCATTTTTCACTTTGAAT
>CANQZJ010000007.1 GCA_947628315.1 uncultured Oscillospiraceae bacterium | reverse complement strand
CGATTACATCACCAAACGAAGAAAGATCTTGTTTTTTACCTGTAAACCACGCTAAAAGACCTCCTGTCGTAGGAAGTGTATTTGCAAGTTCAACAAGAGCCTTTCCTGCTGTAGCAGAAAAAGTAACAGCATCAGAATCGATATTTCCACTTACAATTTGAGAATATCTAACCATTGCATCGCCAAACGGAGCGATTACATCACCAAACGAAGAAAGATCTTGTTTTTTACCTGTAAACCACGCTAAAAGACCTCCTGTCGTAGGAAGTGTATTTGCAAGTTCAACAAGAGCCTTTCCTGCTGTAGCAGAAAAAGTAACAGCATCAGAATCGATATTTCCACTTACAATTTGAGAATATCTAACCATTGCATCGCCAAACGGAGCGATTACATCACCAAACGAAGAAAGATCTTGTTTTTTACCTGTAAACCACGCTAAAAGACCTCCTGTCGTAGGAAGTGTATTTGCAAGTTCGGCTAATGTCTTTCCCGCTGTAGCAGAAACAGTAACAGCATCAGCGTCGATTTTACCAGATACCACAGCTGAATAATCTGCCATCGCAGTTCCAAACGGAACTAATTGTTTACCGAAGTCTTCCATGCTCATTTTTCCACCGGTAAACCACTGAGCGATACCATCGATGTTTGGTAAACTATTTATTAATTCTGCAAGTGCTTTTCCGGCATTTGCTGAGGCAATTACAACTTCCGGATTTACAAGTGATGCAGCTACAGAATATGCGCTCATCGCAGTTCCAAACGGAACAATTTGTTTACCGAAGTCTTCCATACTCATTTTTCCACCAGCAAACCATTGGGCAATACCGTCGGTGTTGGGGAGTACATTTGATAATTCTGCAAGTGCCTTTCCTGCATTTGCTGAAGCCATAACTGCTTCTGGATTTACAAGCGATGCGGCTACAGAATATGCGCTCATCGCAGTTCCAAACGGAACTAATTGTTTACCGAAGTCTTCCATGCTCATTTTTCCGCCAGCAAACCATTGAGCTATGCCATCGGTGTTGGGGAGTACATTTGCAAGCTCGGCAAGAGCTTTGCCCGCATTCGCTGAAGCAATTACGGCTTCGGGATTGACAAACGATACCGCAGCTGAATAATCCGCCATTGCGGTTCCAAACGGAACTAATTGTTTACCGAAGGCATTAATATCATTTTCTCCTGTAAACCAACTAATAACTCCGCCTGTATTCGGTAGTGTTTTGGCAAGTTCTGATAGTGCCATTCCGGCAATCGCAGAAGTCTTGATTGCTTCCGCATCAATTTTTCCGGAAATAGTATCTGAATATTTAGCCATTGCTTCGCCAAAAGATACGATCTTTTGACCAAACATATCAATATCATTTTCCCCTGCAAAGAACCCAAGAACGCCTCCGCTATTAGGTAAATTTGCTGCCATTTCGGTAAGAGCTTTTGCCGCATTAGCAGATGCTTCTACAACTCCAACATCAATGCCTTTAATTCCAATATAATATTTCTTCAAATATGGAGCAAATTCGGCAAGCTGTTCTCCAAATTTAATAAATGACTTTCCGCCAGTAAACCATGATGTTAAAGCGTCCATAATGCCAGCGGTTGTAAGCATAAGAATAGTTTCGGCAAGATTCTTTGCTCCTTGCAAAGAAGCCGAATCAACCCTTTGTATTTCGGAAAGAAACGGTTGTGCATTCTCGATGAATTTATTTAGATTCATGCCAATCAATGGCAATACAGCAGTAGCGACAACTGCTTCAGCAGCAATAACTGTTATAAGTGTCATCATTGCCGCAAGAGCTGTGAGAGCAGCCGTAGCCGTTAGAATCGTTCCAATATCAAATCCACCGATTGCTTCAAATATTGCATCGACAATAGCCTTGAATAATTTAATTGTAGAAGATATCACAGTTGGAATACCGGCTGCCAATCCTTCCAAAATTCCAACTATAATTTGTAATAGCGATTCTACAATTCCTTGAATATGAGAAGCTAAAGAAGTTAAAACCTCTTGAACAATATTCAAAAGCGTTTCTACAGCAAGGGGGACAACTTCATTTAAGCCTAATAATGCCGCTGTTGCCACAGCAACAATACAATCAACAATTGCGGGCAATGCTTCTCCTAATGATTTTGCTAATGCAGTTACAATATCGGGAATTGCTGTTATTAGACCTATCAGAATTGATACAATAGCCGATACTAAAATAGCAGCTGAGCCAGCAAACGCACTAAGCGCAATAGAAACTGCTAATAACCCGGCTCCAAAAGCAACTGCGGCAACACCAATGAGAGCCAAAGAGCTTGATAGTGCTAGAATGGTTGATGAAATTGGTTTTAATGCGTATCCCGCTATTCCTAAAATAGTAAAAGCCGCCGCAATAGTTATTAAACCTTTTGCTATAGATTCCCAACTCATAGATCCCAATGTCTTTATCACCGGCGTCAAAACTAAAATAGAAGAAGCCATTATTAATAATGCTCCGGAAATTTTAATAAATGAGTTAGTATCTATTTTCTTTTCAATAGCTGCTAATGCTGTTAAAGTGCCTCCCATAATAACAGCTAAGCCCGCGATTCCAAGAAGTCCTTTTGCCAATTCAGAAATATTGAGTAAAGCTATTTTATTAAGAGAAATTGTTAAAACACCAATTGCGGCAGCGAAAGATAACAGACCTTTTATACTTCCTTCTTTGTATTTATCAGATGCCGCTTTTAATCCAACAATAGTACCTCCCATAATAACAGCTAAGCCTGCGATTCCAAGAAGTCCTATTGCCATTTGAGAAATACTAAGATTTGATACAAATTTTAATGATAGTGTTAAAACACCAATTGCGGCAGCGAAAGATAACAGACCTTTTATACTTCCTTCTTTGTATTTATCAGATGCCGCTTTTAATCCAACAATAGTACCTCCCATAATAACAGCTAAGCCTGCGATTCCAAGAAGTCCTATTGCCATTTGAGAAATACTAAGATTTGATACAAATTTTAATGATAGTGTTAAAACACCAATTGCGGCAGCGAAAGATAACAGACCTTTTATATTAGGATTTTTATATTTTTGAGAAGATGCCTGCAATTTTTCCATTGCCTTTTCCATGATTATAGTAACACCAAGTAAGCCTACTAGACCCGTCGCGATACCTTTTAAATCAAGCCCTGACAATTTTTTAAGGGCGGCAGCAAGAACTAAAGCAGCTACAGACATCGCAATCATTGATATTGAATTTGATGTTGATACTTTTCCAATTTTACTCATTACCATCATCGAAACAGAAAGTTCAATAAATAAAGCAGTTATAGATGCTAATGAATTATATAACTTACTTCCATCTATTCCGGATAATACGACTAGGGAAAGTGTAAGTATGCCTATAGCTCCCGCAATTTTAAACAATGTATTAGCTTTAATATCTTTTTCCCATGATGCGAAACAATCTTTAACCGAATTAAGAATTCCTTTTAATGATTCTCCAAATCCTGCCGCATTATCAGTAATTCCTCTAAGACTATCAATGAATCGCTTTATTCCGATTCCAATAGAAACCAGTACGCCACCATTTACCAATTCAAAAAGTTGTTCAAAATCAGCATTCTTCAATACATTGGAAATCGATATTCCTATTCCGCCAAGCATGTTTCCAATGGCAGAAGTAATAGCAGCAAAAACCGGAGTAAACTTTTTAAAAAATTCCCAAATTCCACCAAGTATCTTTTTTATACCATCAAATAAAGTAGTAAGCGGTTTAAACGAAGAAGTGGTCTTTTCTGTTAATGTATCTATTCCTTTGGTATCTATTTTTCCGAATCCACCAAAAATTTCTTTTATTTTATCAAGAAAATCGCTTGCTTCTTTTTGAATATTATCTAACGCTTCTCCAAGAGTTGCTCCAGTAATTGATTGAAATACCGATTCGATCTTTCCGGGAATCAATTGAATAAAGGAGACCATTCCTTGAAGAATTTTATTAAAAATATCACTCTTTTTTATAACATCATCTATTTTTACAAGAAAGTTTCCTATTTTACCAGTAACGCCAAGAATGCCCCCTCCTAAATTATCAAAACCACTAAATAAGGGGGTAATCGCTCTGAAAACTGCTGAAAATACCTGTTTTACAATATCAAGAACTGCAAATAATCCCTTAAAGGTACTTTTCAAATTTGCGGACGCTGCATCACTTAACTTTAAATGCGCGGTAAAATTACTAAGTGATTGCGTAATCGAATATAATTGCTCGGCTGTTGTTTTTGGAAATATCTCTCTAAATGCTTCTCCAATAGGTCTTACAGTGCTTACAAGACCCTCGAACGCATTTTGAAGAGCTTCAATTAGTTTTGCCCGACCACCAAGGTCTTTCCACCCTTGAAGAAGAGAATTTCTCGCATCTGATTGGGAATCGATAAACCCTCCAACTACGGTGCTAACGCTTGTCCACAATTCTTTGGCCTCTTCAAAATTACCAAATACAATTTCCCATGTGGCAGCCCAACCAGAACCAGCGGCTTCTTTTAGAGTGTCCATTAACTGAGTGAATGTTTTTACATCTTGAGCAGCAGCAAAAGCTTTTTTACCAATTTCCGTTGTTTCGTCAGCATAATCGCCGAGTGTTTTGACAAGAACATCGGTTGTCATCCATTGGGCAGATAGTGCGTCATTAAAATTATGAGTAGCATTAAATAAACCGGAAACTTTTCCTTGGGCGTCAGTTGTTGTGGTTTGATACATATCACCAACTTTTACAACTGTACCCATCGCTAAAGCAGTTTCTAATAATCGATCTTTAAATTCAACTGTTGCCATATTGGCGTTTTCGATAGATTTCCAATCGATCAGTTTAACATAACCAGCGGACAACGCTTGGGCAAAATTATACATTGCTCTTGATGCCTCATTAGCATTTGCGCCAGATACCGCGGCTTCATTACTAATACCTTGAATTGCTTTTACGGCATCGTCTAATTTTACACCAGCATTTGTAAACTTTCCGATATTATTCGTCATGTCAGAAAACGAATAGATAGTCCTATCAGCATAAGTATTTAATTCATTTAAATACTTATTAACCGTTTCCAAGTTTTCGCCTGTGCTAGCCATTATGGTTTGAATAGAACCCATTTTAAGTTCATATTCACCAAATCCTTGCTTAACTGGATCTATAGTTAAAGATCTCAACATCTGCTTTCCAGCATTAACTGCCGAATTTGTAATATTGGCAAGAGCAGTTATCGCCATTACCTCAAATGCAGAAAATTTTGCATGGACAGTTTCAACGGCGCTACGAAGACCGGACATATTGCAATTATTAGCAGCGGCACTTACATTTTCAAGTCCTTTTGTCGCTCCATCTAAATTAAGACTTCGTTTTAATTTGTCAAGCGTTGATAAACTAGTTTGAACATTGCTTTCAAACTGTTTATTATCAAATCGCATTTCAACGACTCTTTCATCGATAGTTTTACTCATGACTTCGTCACCTCCTTCCATGCGTTTTCTGTAATCTTATCAAAAATCGGCTGAATAGCAGGATTGATGTAATCTCGCCCCTGTACCCAGCCGCCATTTTTTGTTGCGTGTCCATATTGAAGAATAATTGCAATTGGAACTCCATTTTGAATGTTTGAGTTATGAAAAGAAATAGATACGGATCCTTTTCCATGTGTAATTTTGTAATACCATGAATCCGAAGTTAAACCAGAATCTACAGGAGTTGCCGCCGATAAAGCTGAGACACCCTCGCGACCAAATTTATTAAGATCGCCAAGTTTTACGGTTTCTTTAGCCCGTTCTAAAAAGTTAGTAAGTTTTGAGAAATCGCCTTTTTGTCTAAAAGTGACTTTCATCGAAAACAACCTCTTTTCAATCTATACAGTTTTACTATTTTTATCCTTTTGTATTAAACCGCTTCCTTCTGGCCGCATTTAAATCCGAATTTCTTCGAAGCAATTCTCGTTTATTCATTCTTTTTGGCGGTCGATTTTTAATGCTACATACTCGAATTAAGGTTAAAAGTCTATTTAAATGCCATTTCTGGCATTCAAATGGGATATTTAAAGCAATCATCCAGTAATAAATCAATTCTGCGGTAACCTGTTCTCTACCAATAGTGCCTTTAGTTTCTTCTGAAAAATAAGTAGCAGTCATTGGTGCTTTAATGTAATCATTAATATTAGCGATGTTGTCATTTGTAAGGCAAGTATATACATTTGGATCCACATTTTGGGTAAGGGTCATGCATTTTACATAATCTATAGTTTCTTCAAAACTTTTTGGTCGTTTTGAAAGAAATGCCCTATTCCAATGTGACTCCCATTTTGAAAGCGAAACGAGAGAATGCTCCAACTGTAAAACATGTCTCTTTGTGTAAACAAACATTTGCTTTTCTTCATCCCATTGTTCAACAGGAGAGATTATAATCTGGAGCATTCTCTCGTTCCCCTAATTCATTTAATTTGTTGACTTAATAATAGTTGGCGCCTTATTATTGCTCTGAGGAAGAATTCCATTTACAAAATTTGCTGCGGCCTCTGCATTTGTGGCCAACTCCATATAAAGTTGAGAGTATGCTTCTGTTTGAGAAAAAGCGGTAGAAAGATCATCGGATTTAATAAATCGCTTTCCATCTGGACTTTTTTCGCCATATGCTTTTAATACAATTTCTTTAAAAGTTTTAATAATGGCCGGCGCATCTTGTGCGGCAACAATTCTTCGAATAGCCTCAGCCATTCCCCCAGATATACTCATTTCCATTTCAGTAATCTCGGCTTGATTGAGATTAAAATAAAAATCCTCTGTGCGTTCCATACCATTATAATCGGTATAAGTAATAGTTTTCTTAAGCATATTAAATATATCTCCTTTCAAGTTAAAATGAGGGGAGCCGCCAGCCCTCATATTCCTGAATACGGCTCCTCTCTCGAAAATAAGAAGTATTTTTTCTTATTCGCCCGGCGACATAATCGTATAAATTTCGTCGGGTAACGGAAGACGGGGATCCACACCATCTTTCTGCTCAGGCGCACTCGGATCCTTCCCATAAAGAATTTCCTCAAGTTGTTCCAACTTCGTCTTATCCACTTTTGTACTATCAATCGTAATACAGGCGGTCGGTTTATGATCTTTAACATTAACCGGAGTAGTTGTAACTTCCCAAGAGAAAGTAATAGCTTCTGGACTGTCACTAATTGTAGAATATCCTTTTTCTGAGGGGGCAGCCAATGCATTATAAATCAAATGAATCTTGTAACCATAATCATTATTGTCAACATCGTTGCCAAGCGTAGTGCGATAACAAAGGCCAAAAGGTTTTCTCGACTGTTGCCCGAGAACAACGCCCTTGACTAATTCAGCAGAACCATCACATTCCATAAATTCATCCGGATATGTGTATGCTTCAATTGTTGCCCCAAACTCTTCGTTTGAAATTAGATTCAAATACTTAATATCATCTGCATACAAAGGGCTAGGTTCAGCTCCAGAAGGACTTTCGGTAACAGCCGTAAGACCGTTCCATGCAACACCAGCACCATACTCGCCGTTCTCCTTAGTTGGGTAGAGAACGCCATTCTTTACACCAGTTTCGTAATACCGTTCGCCGGTTTTATCCCAAACAATTTTCATGAATTTTTTCCTCCTTAAAAATACAATGTAAAGACATCATGATTTAGATTGTCTTTGGTATAGTGTCTATTAAAAGAACAAGTCGGTAAAGCAGCCACTTTACCAACAAACGAACTATCCGGATCCTTATCAATAATCGTCACCGAATATCTCCGCTTTAATAAATAAACCCCGTCATCAGCATACAAACCGTTAAGATCATCACGATTGTATACAATGGCGGGGTAATTCATTTTTATTGTTTCGGGGGGTTGGAAATAAACATTTTCCGATTCAAGAATACTACATAATAGTTTATGTAATTCAAGTCTTCGTTTAGCCATTATACACACCCCCTATGCTTAAAATAAGTCTTGGGTATTGCACTTCGATACTGTTAATTTTCCATTTTGTGCTCATAAATTCAACATATCGCATGGCATGCGAATTCTCATTGGCAAACGGATCGGCAACAATACTGATTTCATTAGTGATGTTCACATCATCATTCAACCCATCACCAGTTTGATACCGTTTTGTGTTTCGGATAAGATCTCCAAAATAATTTTTCTCTTTGATTTTTTCTTCCCAAACACCGGGTCTTATTTCCTCTGTTACAGCAAACCCTATACATCCATAAAATTTTGCCATTTTGAATTTTCTCCTTATTCTGGATTCAAAACGAGATCGGAAAGATCGTAAACAACTTCACCAGAATCATCATCTTTTTTATAAATTACAACTAATTTTTGTTCGCTACTTGCAATACGGAATACACAGAAACCATCATCTACAATAACGGGATCAATTAAATATGCTCCATTTTTCTCTCTAAGTGCAACTTTAATCTCAACATCTTCTTCTGAAGAGAAATTTAAAGCCAGAAAATTCCCATGATCTTTAGAAGGATCGTTAAACAAGTCGTAATCCTTTACATAATAAAGTGTTCCGGTAATAGTCTGAGCCTCGTTGTCAATAGTAATTCCAGATTGAAGTTCACTTACTTTACGGCTAAAATATGGTTCGGCCTCACTATCCATAGCCTTAATAGCGAGGCTAATCATTCCCCCAATTTTACTTCAAGAGCAATTGCGGAATACGGCTTGGTAAGAGCACCGGAACAACGAGTTTCAATTAAATACTTCTGTGCATTGTAATCAATGTCGAAGTCGTCAAACATATTAACGGCTCCGCCTTTATCTGCACCGATATTATAATCGGCAAGATTGACAATGATTCCCATCAGACCAACCTTTCCGTTCTGCTCATCGGTACGATTAAGATTTTCCATGACAGGTACCGTGACAATTTCCTTCACACGGAGAGTTGTTGCGAGCTTTGCAGCAGAATCGTAAATGACGCGGCCAGTGGTGTCTTCTATAAGCAAACAATCCGTAAGGACATCTTCTGTAGTATACAAAGTAGGTTCGCCAGAACCCTTGTAGTCTTTACGCGCCTTAATTGCCGCCCGAATAAATGCCTTTGCTTTCACATCAGCAGAAGCCGACTTATCAGCGGCAACCAGAGCCTTAATTGTGTAGAGATCGGCATCGGTCCAAATCGGACGAATATTCTGCTCGTTGATTTTATCATCGCTCGAAGAAGAACGGCCATCTGATACGAGAAGCGCCCTTGCAATTTCTTCATCCAACATCATCCGCATTTCAGATTTCAACCATGCAACAACATCAAAATCTGTAATATCAATAACATCGTCTCGATCAAGCTTCTGCTTTTTGTAGATGGTGGTGGGAGTAGTGGTTCTTTTCAGAAGACTAAACACTTCATCTTTCTTCTGCTTTCCTTTAATATAACCCTTAGCTCTGGCATCTTCTTCAGTAATATCAGCAAAGATAGATTTAATACGAGAAAACGGAGTATGATGAACAGCTCCCATAACTTTCTGCACCCATCCCATATCGCGCTGAATAAACTGCGGCGTATCAGTTACATTCTTGGCATCGGGAAACAAATAATCAATTTGCTCAATTCCATGTGCCAGCACACTATCTTTCAAACTGCCATACCTCTTGGCGTCGGCAATGATAGCCTCCATATCCGAATGACTCAAGACCTCCATATCCGAGATATCTTCCTTATCAAATACATTATGCTTCATTTCTTTATTTCCTCCTTTAGAATCTTTAGTATCTTTGGAACCATTGGATTCCTCTTCGTTTCCATTTTCCAAAGCCATACCAATCATTGCATATACAACATTTTTTTGCTTTTCAGAAAGCGTATTAAAAACATCTGCAACTGTTTCCTCGTCTTCAGACTTTGTTTCTTTATTGTCTTTTTTAGATTTTAACTCTGCTTCTTCTTCTTCCAATTCATCAGAATGAAATAAGAAAAGTTCTTCACCAGTATAAATCATAGCTTCTTCATTTGATTCTTCTCCATGACGAATAACTGATTGAATAGAAGCTCCCGGATTGGCACCAGCAAGAACAAGACTTACTTCTTTAATATCACCGTGAATTACATTCGGACCCTGATGCTGCAATTTATTTGCATAAATAGAAAGAGCAGAAACATCTCCGTGATCCACTAAAAGCTTTGCATTTTTACCAGATTCGCTATCGTTGAATTTGCAATAAGTATATACGCCTTCCTCACGATTTTGAAGCAAAGCATGTCCAAGTACATTTTCGGGAGAATTATACCGATGATTCCATACCAATGGAACCGTTTGTCCATCATTCTCTTTAAATGCATCTCTACGAATTACGCGTCCATCAGAACAACGAAGATCGTTTTTAGTAGCCCAGCCACTAAAATCATATTTCTTCATTTTGAATTTCCTCCTTTAAATTTGTTTGGTCATTTTCGATCTTTTCTTTAGTTGATTCATTCAAATTCTTATTTCGAAGTTCATCGGCTTTAGGATCATCGGACGGCTTCATCCCAATAATTTGCCTTACTTCATTTGATGATAGGATTTCGTTTCTTGTCATCTTATCGGAAATTTCAGCAAGATCTGCAACAGGAACTAATTTAAACGGATCTCTGAAGAATGAAATCGACTGTAACTGTGACCGAGCAGTTTTTGTAAGGAACTTGCGCTTCATCTCATCAACAATGGCTGATAAAATTGGCTCTATTGTCCTATTATAATAATTAAGCATGGTTTTTTCATCGGCAGATCCGTCCAAAATGCTTTGGGTAATACCTAACTGGCTGTATAGCATACTCGTCAGATATTGAACTTGAGACATAAGGGAATTTTCCACCGGACGATTTAATTGTGTAATACGCTCTGTTCCGTCCGTATAAGCGATACCATACTTTGAACCAGATAATTGAGTTTCTATATCTTTGCGCCGAATCTCAGCCTGCTTACGCCTTGCTTCTGTTTTTATTACATAAGGCAATTGAATAATAAGATCGAGCTTTCCAGAACTATTTTGCTCATCTACTACATCTAAAAGGCTCAACTTTCGAATAAGACGCTGCATAGTTGAATTCGGTTCATTAATTACTGAAAAAAGCGGATTTTCCACAATACCAATCATACTTTTAGGAAGTGTAATATCTTCTTTTTTTCCAGTAAGTTCGTTATAGACTCGTACTCTTATATGATTTGGAAACCATTCGAGAATTTTTCCAGTACGCATTGATTCAATATCATATGCTCCTGTTACTTCAGGATTAAATGTCGTATCAACTGGAACAATTGCTACGCATCCTTCATCTAGCATTGACATCACAATGTCCTGAATAAACGCTCTTCCTGTTTGGTCGAGATTAGCTTCAACAGTCAAACATTTATTTAATCCCGTTTTCATAGTATAAAGAAATCGGCCGCTATCATCCAACTTAACATGCTGAATACTGATAGCGGCCGAGTCCATGGCTATACGGTTATATACCGAAGTGACAATAGACTGTTCGTTTCCTTTTGTTAGACGAGGACGATCTGGTCGATAAGAATAACCAGCTCCGATATTCCGATAATAATCAGCGGGATCTTTTCCTAAAAAAACATTCCAGGCATGTTTCAACCTGGAACTAAAAGATAACTCCATTTTGAATTGTCACCCCCTTGCTTCAACTTTGTCGAGTGCGGTTTTCTTGTAAGCGACACGACCGGCCTCCGTCAGAGAACCGTCTTTATTTTGGAAACGTCGGATTCCCCAATGTATTCCACGAATTTCATGTAAGTAAGTTTGTGTTTCATGGTTCACCTCATTGCATAGTAATTATCGACCCATAATATTATCTATCCATTTTTTATTTTTATAATGAGACCTAAGAGCGATCGAAGCAACGGTTACACTTAACATGGCGGTTACTTTTGCGGCTCCAACTTGTTTATTTCTCTCATCAAGTTTATTAACAGTTTCTTGCCCATATTTGGAAATAAAGGAATCAGCGGTACGTTTTTCAGCTTCTCTGGTTAAACGCTCTTCTTTTTCCGAATATTTATCCCACATATTCATATAAATTATACCTGCTTTTGGATCGCTATCATCGCCACCTCCTCCATCATCCAAATCCAAATGATGTTTTTCGCCATATTCAAATATTTTATTTCTTTCTGCTGTAAGCTCTTGTTTGCTTTTTTCAAATTCTTTATCAAATATTTCTTTTTTTTCTTTATTTAATTGTTTACGACTTTTACCAGAACCATTTATACCTCTTTTTTTTCTATCAACCTCATTGTTTTTAGAAGAATTTTGATACAATGCATCTTTTTTAATTCTTGCAATAAGTGGACTATCTTCATTATCTGTAGGCGATACGAATCCATATCTTTTTCTACCAGCAGAAGTTAAAGTACCATTCTTATTTTGGAATCTTCGAACACCCCATTTTTGACCAAGAATACCATGATGATACAAATAATTATATTGATCCATTTTGATTTTCCTCCTTTTCTTATTCAAATGCGTCACGATTCAGTTTGTAAGCAATATAGGCATCCATCATAGCAGCTACAGCATCAATTTTTTGCTCACGACGCTTTTTATATAACTTTCTGTTTCCGTTAGTATCTTCCATCGTAATGCAATTTCCTAAAGCAAAGGACATAAGTTCTTCATCAAATAAAAGCATTCTTTCTTCCGAAAGCTTTTTAAGCTCTCCAAGCGGAACTGATTCTGTTTTTGCTCCCTGAATTACTTTTTCAATTCCGAAAGGTCCATTTTCCGTTTGCCATCGTTCAATAAACTCTCTTGCATTATAGGGATCATACCCAAAACAACGAACATCATATCCACAATCACTAATATGCTTGTCCAGATCTTCATAAACTTCCATCATATCAAGAACAGCGCCTTCTAAAATAACCAAACTGCCTTCTTCCATGAACTGATCATACTTAATCCTCATGGCCGCCGGAAGCTTCATCAAGGTAATAGAAGATATGTAATTTCGAGTTTTTATACCAAAGCTGCCATTTGATAGTGGAAAAAGAAAGGTAAAAGAACAAAAGTCGTCACCCTGTGAAAGATCTCCCCCTAAAGCGCATGCCATCTGCCAATAGTCCCGTTTCCGATGTGGAATTGTTTCTTCATAGGTAAAGAAATAGGTGTATCCTTCCATCGGTATACCGAAACGTTTTGCCAAAATATCATTTCTTGCAGCTGGAGCTTTTTCTGCTCGTTCCACATCTAGTTGATAAGTTTCATAAGATACCGTTTTCCCAATATTTGGATTTGCTTTTAACCACATTTCCGGATTTGAAACCTCGTCAATAGAATCCAACTTATACCAAAAAATAGATACATGCGGATTGATGTACTCGCCTTTTAATATATCGGAAAGTTCCATTTTGATTGTATCGCCACTTCCATTACGAACCGTACCTTCCGAGCTTGTTGCAACGATTAGGTAATCATCTACTTTGGATGCGCCTTGTTCAATTGCACCGATAACATCTTCTCTGACATCTCCGGAAAGCCATTCATCAACTGTAGCAATTTTCACACGAAGTCCCTGTAACTTATGAATACTCATCGGACGGATTTCGATCAACGAACCGGTCAAAAAATTCTCGATTCCTTTCTTTGTAGAGGCGAGCTTCGTTCGATTTATTTTGGAGCCGGTAGTATTCTGTAAAGAACCTTCGGTTAAAAATTTAAAGAGCGGACCTCTCGAACGAATAATTGCAGTTCTAATGGGAGACATAACCTCTTCCGCTTGTCTCATGGTTGGAGCTGTTGTGATTTGATGCGTTGTAGTTGTATCAACATTTTCGAAATAAGACTGAATACAGGAGTCATATAAAGATTTAGCGGCACCTCTTCCAACAATAAGATACTGTTTATTGATTAATCGCCTTTTAATATTTTTCCGTACATAATGCCCTCCATGGCCATCTACATTTGGTTCATATACGCTTCTTTCAACAAAGTAATACCATCCAAATACTTGCTCGCCCCAAAGTTTAAAACTATCAAGCAGTTGTAGGTCGGAGCCGTCAGTAAGTGTTAATTCGTTTTCACAATATCTAATCCAACCTTCAACCGCTTGATCATCATAGTAAATACCGGGATTTGCAATTAAATCATCGATACGGTTCATTTCCATGGAAATTTCTTTACATACGGGTATTTCGCCTCGTATTACAGCATCTCTGAACATGCCGTAATATTTTGGAACGGCAGTATTCGATAATGCCATTATTATTTTAATCCCCCATTTTACTTTTTAAAATTTTTTGTATCTTCTCAAAATTATTATAAATTGTAAGAGCGGTCGTGGTTATATTGGCAATTTTGGTTCCGGCCTTTAACATTTTATCAACACATTCCGATCCCTTACTCATAACTTGATTATTGTTCATAAGACGAGAATATTGAGACTCCATTTGTAGACGATTTAATCTATTTCTAAGTTCTGAATCGCTCATTTTTTGTATTTTCTTAGAAGAATGTGCTTTTCTATAATCATCATGAATTTCTTCATTTTGATTATTTTCAGGAGTATTTTGATACTCCGCGTTTTTTTTAATTCTTTCCAAAATCGGATTTTTTGGAATTTGTTTTGAAAGCTTATCCATTCGTCCTTCTAGACTACGATCATACATTCTATCATGTATTCTATCCTGTGCTTCTTGAGATGGCATAAATCCTTTGCCATATCTTTTTCTACCAGCAGAAGTTAAAGTTCCATTTTTATTTTGGAATCTGCGAACACCCCATTTTTGACCGAGGATTCCATGGTGGTATAGATAATCGTAATAATCCATTTTGAATTCCTCCTTCCAATAAAAAGAAAAGAGAGACTGTTTAAAGTCTCTCCAAATCTCTTCTTTTTTGTGATATTTATACCACGATTATTTAACTTTTCCTTCTCTTATAGCTTTTGCAAGTTTTTCCGTCATTAGAATGTCTGGATGATTTTTCATATAAGTGAACAGATTATCGTAAACGCCTTCGGCCATTCCAGGCGAACAAAACATAACCGGTTTACATACAATATTGGTAACGACATTAACAAATGGAATTTTTGACAGTACATTATAAATTTTCTTTTTCATCAATAAAACATCCTTCCAATTTATTATTTATAATAATTATCCAATATTTCGTTATATGACAATTTTGTATCCGGGTGTTCTTTTTTATACTGATCTACTATTTGGTCACGGCGCCGCCTACCAAGCGCGCTACTACCATATTTTACAACCCCGAGACTTGCCGCTCCAACGGCAATAGAAGGAGCTAACTGTTTAACATACATGTCGCCAAGCCCCTTTGCAAAATTTTTTGCAATTTCTTTTTCTCCGACTTCTCTTCGGCTGTTAACAAATGTCTTCGCCGCTCCATTAAATACTATAAGCGGATTTGACGCATGGTATCCCGAGAATTTTTTATCGTTTATATCACTTATGGCGTCATACCCTTTAGCCTTTAATGCATCATACAATCCCTTATGTACTTTTGCACTTGTTGGAAGCGTATGATCCGTAAGCGAAATATTCAAAGCCTTGTATACTGTAGAATCGACCTTGCCCTTCTTTAAATTGATCGCGGCTTTTCTCATTAATGCGTTTTGTTTTCTTAAAGGATAACGACCTTCAGAATCTCTTAAATAATCGCTTAAATCTTTTGCATAATTCTTATCTTTATTGACCAAGTCAGTAAGAACATCTGTTGCGCTTTTTTCTGATGCCAGTTTCAGCCCGCCTTTTATACCTATCTTGGTTTCAAAAACCTTACTACCGCCTGTTTGATTTTTCAACTGTGTGGCATACATCCCTCTATATTTGGCATTGTCCATTTTGGTCATTGATGCGTAAAATGCATCTTGAACCCCTTTATTATCATTTGTAGATATGTTTTGCAAAAGAGTGCTGGGAGGAATAAGTTTATCTACTCGTTTAGCTATCTGGTTCTTAACTACATATGCTGTCGCGACAGTTACAGCCACCGCAGCTGTCGCCGCAAGTATTTTTTCGGTTCTTGCGCGTTTATGAGCTGCAATTTGAGCTTCTTTCTCTGTCATACCCTTATTTATGTATCCGTCAATTAATTTCTGACGATGAGCCGACACACGCTCTTCATTAAGAGCTCTATCTTTTATTTTTTCATTCTCAAGTTTTTCTTTTGCCCATCCAACCTTTCCTTTGGATTTTGCCAAAGCATCGGAAGCTTCCTTGTCATAAATGAGCCCATTATGTGTTTTTTTATTATATCGCCGGACTTCCTCGCGATATTCTTTCTTCGCGTTTTTGACTTGCTGTTTTGCTTCATCTATATCATAACGCTTTTTACCCGCAGTTGTCAATGTCCCATCCTTATTTTGGAATCTTCGGACGCCCCATTTCTGGCCGAGAATGCCATGATGATACAAATAATCATATCGATCCATTTTGAATTCCTCCTTAATCGCTGAAAACATCATCGAGCATTTCGTTTACTTCCTTTTCAGTAGCAATATTACTTTCATCAATTCCAGAATCGTCATGGTCGTCCACTAATTCAGTGGCTACTTGAAGTCGCCATTCATATTCGCTTGCCATTCGATTCATAGATTCTAAAACCGATGAAGTAAGAGGAGGATCAAAGAGCATTCGAACTTTTAAATACATATATGATTTTACAAATTCTAATTTTGAACCTTTTGAAATAAAATCATTCCAAGTTAAATTATAATCCTTAATCATAAAGCCCTCTTTCGGACCAACTCCAAGTTGTGTTAATGTAGCAAATACAGAATTAATGTGTATAATAATATCTGTATCAAAAATTGTATATGATTCTGTAATACCAAGCATTTTTTTTACAGATGCCAATATGCTTTCCAATTTGATCCCTCTCTTTCAACGCCTCCATGGGCAAGTATCATTTTTAGTTCGACAAATTGGCTCTAATAGTAATAAAGAACCATCGCCATAATGAATTGCATTATGTGTACTTTGTGTTGTGGTAATTAAATATTCTGGATTTAATAGCATATTACTTTCAACTTTTATATCTTGTATTGAGATTGGGTTCATGTGATGAATTATAATCTTTCCATAGATTTCATAACCATCAATACCAAGATCGCATCCATTATCTCGAATTATGACTTCATCGCGGATCCTCTTCCACCTTACCGAACGATAAAATAGTTGATTTAAATATCTATCAAACCCAAATGTATCTTGACAAACAGTTCCACCAAGCCGTAAATATTCATATCGTTCCTTAAAAGTATTTAATGTGGAAAGCTCTGAATAGGTCTTAATCATCTGGATCACCATTCCCACTATAACTTTTCATAGCTTTTAATGCATCGGCATAAATCTCTTTTAATTCTTCAACAGATTGATAAGACTTTGTTTTTGCATCGAGTAGTTCATTTTCTTTCTTTAATCGTTCTTTTTCTAAACGCTCACGAGTAGAACCAAGTTTTAAATAATGTGTGATTACTTGAGAAGAAGCGGTACCCTCTTGTAATTGTTTTTCAGCAAGATCTACGGCAAGAGAAATTAACTGGTTTTCTCTTGCTTCTGGGGTCAAGGCAGGCCGCCTTGGCTTTGACGATTCAGAATTCTTTATCTTCTTGACTCTTTGCACACTATTGTTACCTCCTCTCAATACTTGTGTGTTATTTTTAAATTGGTTTGATAAAGTTTTCTAACAATTTAAAAATACTTTGGCAGCACTTAAAAGAACTCACAAAATCAGCCGTATCTTCTCACCGAAAGGAGACAAAGAAAGATCAAAGAGGCCGATCTTATGAGCTCGTCTAAGTGCTTCCATCATTAATTTTTTACAGAAATATACCCCCGGAGAATTTTTAAAGACCGCCGCGATAACGGTAGGGGGTGTAGTTTTTGTGACACCCCCTCCGTTACACGAATACCCATAGAAGAAAAATAAATAATAAAAAATTTTTAAGAGCAGATTATTCCGAAAAAGAATCTTCTTTTTTCTTTTTAACCTTTTTATAGATATTCATAAAATCATACCTCATTATCTCATCAATTGCTCTTTCAATTTCATAATTATTCTCTTCATCAGACAATTGATCGGAAGTTCGTGCGATTCTCGCTAAATAAGCACAAGAATTGTAACCTTTTTCTATATCGAACAGAAACCAAGAAGTAAACTGCTCGAATGGATCAAAAGGATTGTCTATAGTTGTCAGCATACATTCGTAATCCACAATCAAACATTACTCCTTTCCTTTCAAATAGTTCGAAACAGTGCTTGTCGAAACGCCTAGACGATTAGCAATTTCTTGGATTGTATAGCCATTTGCATTCATTTGTTTAAGTATTGCAATTTTCGAATTGCTAAGCGATAACTTTGTTCTTGGTGTTGCGCGTTCACGAACCTTGTCAATGTCGGAATGATTAAGAATTTGCAAAAGCTTATTTTCGCTTATAGCCCCAGCTTGAATTGCTTCCCATTCTCTATCAGAAATAGTAATTACTGATCGCTGTGCGCCAACACGGTTACGAGCGTCCATAAGTGCTTGTTGACTGGCTTTCTTTATCTCGCTTTTATCCATGTCCGGGTTTGCTTTCTTTTTTGCATCTACAATTGTATTAGCTATGATCTGTGCCTGTCGTTCTCTTGGTGCATTCTTAAGCGAAAGATTTAATTTAGATAGTAAGGAATCCACCTCTGCTTGATAAGTCTTTTTAGCAGAAGCTCTATACTCTATTTTACCAGTCGTAACCATTTCCTTCCGTGCCTGATTTGCAAGACCCTTCATTTTATTAGCATAATCGGCATATAAAAGTTCTGGTTGGGTGGCAGCTTCTGAGACCAAAGTAAAAGCGTCCTTTGTTTCTGCCATTTTGGTGCTCACTTGAGTTCTTGTTTTTGTTTTTCCGTTTTTATCTACATAAGTTTCATTAGCAGATTTCCATATAAGAGCCCCTTCTGGAAGATTTGGATCGTACCAACTCCTACCTTTTTGATTGATTTGTGGACTTCCTTTTCTTTTTTCAATTCGCGTTTCTGATTTGGCCCGCGAGATTAAAGTAGAAGCCCCTCCAAATCCATCATCATTTTCATGAGACTGGTACTTCTTTTTTAAAGATACAATATCATTATCTTTTTCACTTTGTTTGTAATTAAGTTTATGTTTGGCAGCATCAATAACAACCATACTATGCCGAACTGCTCTTGCCAATTCATCTTCAGTTGCCCCTTTTAAAGTCATATCCGTAATTAAATTTGAAATTTTCCCCATTTCATTTCCGGTATTAGACTTTGTCATTAATTTAATCTTTTTTCCTTTATATGTATCTGGTCCATATGACCCTTTGGGATCAAAATTTTTTAATCCCTTTAACTCGTGAGTTGATACAATTTTAGTTTTACTCGTGGATGAATTGCAAGGAATGACCATTACTGTATCCCCATCAAAATCAGCTCCGGACAATCGTCGCGCAATTTCACTATTAATACCAATTGCATCTAGGGTATTTCCAAGCGTTTTTTTAGCATTTGAATGTTTATTATTAACTGTTAAAATTGGTATTTCAAAAGTTCCACCATGCGGATAACGAACCAATGCGACCGTTTCTCCGTTTTTATATGTAGGAGCATACACTTCATTATCTTTTAATGAAGTAACCGGAAGAATAACCTTATATGATTGTCTTGGAAGAGCAGCAGCTTTTAAATGAACGGCCGCAGCGTCACAATCATCTGCAAAGGAATTCAGTAAAACCTTTTTAACCGTAGGATTATTTAGCGAGCATATTTCATCAAATTCGGCAATTTTATCTTTTGCCGTTAAGTCAAGCTGTTTTTTTATTAAAGTTCTATTTTGTTTTGATAAAAATTGCGAGGGTAAACGATTGTCCCATTCTTGCCAATCTCCTTCTTCTGCTCGTTTATTGATCAAAGACAAAGACTGCTTCTTCCCGGTTATTGGGTCTGTATATTTACCGTTTGGATCGTCATAGAAACTTTGACCACCATGTTCTTTGATCAGAGAGCCAAATGGATTTTTAGGGTCGTTTGTTATTGTTTTTAAAACATCTTCTTTTGTCGTGCCTTGTTTTTTGTTTGTATTAAATATAACATCGACTCCATCCGGAAGATCATCTGAATAAATGGCCATACCCTTTAAATATCTGTTACCATCAACCAATATTCTTACTTGTGCATAATGAGATTCTCCAAGAGATAAATCTTTCACACCTCTTCTAATTTCAATAACGCCGTCTTTTTGATCTCCGCCTTCTTCAGCATATCGAATCTTCAATCGTTTTGAATCCATACTCGAAGGATATTCAAAGCTTGAACGAAAAGATTCTCCGTTATCATAAGAAATATAATCGTCAAGAGAATGAATCTTTGATAAATCATAAATATCCTTATGTTCTGTTCCGGGAGGACAAATTACTCTAAGTGTTGTTTGTTTTCCAGGATTGGTTACTTGGGACACACTCCGAGAATAAATAGGATATCCTTCGGCTTCAAGAATAGTAAGGGCCTGTTCCCATTTTTCTTTTGACACCCTCATATGATCATTAAGTTCTGTGCCAGCACCAATATCAATAAATCCTTTTTTATCAACCTGCTCTTTTATAAATTCAGCAGTTTTTCTGGCGGCATTCATACGGGCTTCGGAATCTTCATTTAATAAAGAACGAACCGATGATTCATGGGCATACCCCATTTGTCTTGCTATTTCCGTATTAGAATATCCTTTTTCTTTTAATGCTTTTGCGGTTGCAACTGCAACGGAACGGCGTTCTTCTTTTGCAACGCTAAGATATGAACGAAATTGTGTAGTGCTTAAATTCATATATTTAGCGATTGCAGTATCTCCAGTCCAAGTTTTTCCATCTTTATCTGTAAATATAAATCCTTGTTTTCGAAGCTCTTCAACACGACTTAAAAAATCCCCACTATGTTGATAAGGATTATCTCCGGATCCCCATGGATAGCGTCCTGAACGACGAGGCATACCATAATGCATTAAAATATCTTCTGCGATGGTATTCATGAATCAATCCTCCTGTTCTTTAATTTTGTTGATTATTTTATCAAAAGTAATTATTTTATCAATAATTGGCGCTATATCTTCGACCGTTGGTTTATGATATAAAACTTCATTTCCTTGATATAAACGAAGTTCCATTTGAATATCACTTGGCTTAATTTTATACTCTAGGCAAAAAAGGGCTGCATAAATTTCAAGTTGCTCCATATGAGCTGGAATAACTCCCGTTTTTAAATCATGAATTCTAAGTAACCCGTTTCTAAAAATAATTGAATCTGCTGTTCCAAAGCAATTCTCTGAATAATATAAAATCTGCTCTGGTATCATTTTAAAACCAATTGCATCGTTCACATACATATTTAGTGTTTTACGAGAGTTTGGAAGTTTTTGACCTAGTTTAATACAATAAGCGGCAAATTTATGAAGCTCCGTTCCTTTAATAGTGGCTAAAAATTTAGAATAAGTATCTGCTACTTTTGATTCATCATAGTTGATCCAGTGATATTTGCTTGCACCGAGAAAAGCGTGTTGGCCCTCAAGATCCGAATGCTTGTTGAAGTTCATAAAGCACATCCTCCTTGTTTTCCGGGCAGATAAATCTCGCAAAGGACATTTCGTTCATCTGCTCAATGTAATAATCCTGATTTGGCTGTTTCTTAGCGCTTGCACCCTTTTTGCATTCCAAGGCGGCCCATTTATCTTTCCAGAATATCATAAGATCCGGAATTCCTTGAATATATCTCGGATCATTTTTTGTAACGATACATCTCGGGAACCTTTGTTTCAATTCTTCGATAAGATTAGCTTGAAAATTACTTTCCAACATTTTAAATTAGCCTCCTTTCAAAAAATATAAAAGAGAGAATGTATAATCCGTTAATAAACGCGATTTTCTATTCTCTCTCATAAAAGGGGGTGTTTTTTTCGCGCAAAAAAACAGAGATACTTTTTATAAATTAGTATCTCTGTTAATTCAATATTTTTATCTAATATATAAACATCAACATTATTAACTATTATTTCTTAAATATCGAATAAGAATCCAAATTAACCACAATCCTCCAGTACATAATACTAAAATAAAATCTAAAAGTAAACCTCCAAAACCTCGTTTGCCATTTTTACTCATCAGTATCCTCCTTACTTTTTTTAATAAAGATATTTGGAATTTTTTGAACACCATTTTTAGTTGCTTTTATAACGCCATTTATAGTTTGTTTTGCTTTAGTTTTTTGTTCTTCTTTTTGTTGACTTTCACTTTCAAACATTCGTTTACTTTCATCAATCACTTCTTGGGTTATATATTTAATCAAAATGTTTGAACCCGGTTTTACTTTTTGTTTAGCTTTCGGATGAGTTTCGACTACCTGATGATCAAAGCAATTTCTATATTTAGTATTTGCTGCTATTAGTGGGAGCTGTATAATTTCATATTTGAAACCTAGCTCATTTAACAATTTTGAAGCTTGATCTACCGTTAATGGAAAACCTTTAGAATATAATTCTGGAACATCAACTAGTTGTCTTTTTTCTTCTGCAATTTTATTTATTTGACCGTGTATTAAATTAATAGTTGGTTCAATAAGTGGAAAAATAGTTGCGGCTAAAGATATTCCAGTTGTTATGTTTTTAAATCTTTTAGGAACTTTCTTTTCACCCATAAGTAAATATCCTTTCATCAAAACTAGAACCACCATTGTTTTAAATAAGTATAGCACATTATTAATTTAAATACAATTTTATTTTTGGTCAAAAGCCCGGTTTTAATTGCTAACTTTATTTTTAATAATTAAAATTCTTTTTATTAAATTAGATATAAAAGTGGGAAAGTGGGCTTTAAAGCTATAAAACCGCATAAACACTAGACTTTATGTGCCCACTTTTAAAAATATAAGTGGGCAAAAACCGGGCTTTTGGCCAAAAATAGGAGAGATTGTTTTATTTAAATCTCTCCTATTCTTCTTTTACATCATAATCCAATTATCCTTTGCAAAGAAAAGCGGAATGGCAAAAAGGAGCATCATAATTTCAGCAGTAATATCTTTATCAATAAAAGCCGGAACTAACCCACAAACTATTAGTAATATTGCAACTATTTTATTCTTTATTGTTTTTTTGCTCCACATCATCGTTGCCTCCATTTTTTGCAGAAATTATATTTTTTTCATTTTCCCAACGAGTTTTTCTTTCAACATCTGCCTCCTGCTTAGTCAAATATACAGATTTTGTTCGTTTTCCTTTAACAGATTGATATGTACCGTCGCCAACTTCAATAAAATGAAGTTCACGATATTTACCTGCGGTGTAAACAACCGTTCCGTTGTTGTCCAAGTTAATACCTACAATATCCTTTTTAGAGGTGTAGATAATGAACTTGTCCTTAGTTTTATAAAGCTTGCAGACAGTGTAGACGGATTGACCAATGTTAAGCATTTTTGTTGTCCTCCTTAATAATGTTATAAGTTATAATTTTACTGTGTGGAAGGGTTTCTATCCATTTACATAGATCGCGCCATTCATCAAGCTTATGATCGTGTCTATGTTGGTAAACATTTGACAAAATTTCATAATTTGTCATGATAGTTCGCCGTTGATTATAAGAAGAGGGTAGAAGCTGTATCATCTGCCACCAATATTTTTTATCATTTGTTTGAAGATAAAGTTCTCTGCACCTATTCAGCATTTTAATAGTCAAACTTAAAATATCATCAGGACCGAGAACATAATTAGTTATGCTATCAGTTCGCGTTTCAAATTCAACAATTGGTGCCATGTCTCTTACCTCTGGTTCATAATCAAAAATATCGTCTAAATGTTCATGTGAAAAGTCATCAAAAGTAAATTCTTTTTCATAAATCTTTTGCGTCGTGAAGCAGGAATTGGCAGCCGTTCCGATATTATTGGCATCAAATTCTTTCCACCAGTAGAGAGGGGCTGTAATATCCACATAAATAATAATCATTCTACGGCGTTTAGAATGAATCAAGACTTCCTCGGTATCATCTTCGATTATGAAGTTTTCAATCTTAATCATTTTTGTCTCCTTTTTCAAATTCAATTTTTTGCCCACAATATTTGCAATATTGATTTTTCTGTTCTTCAATCATTGGTTCCGGATACAGAAACGCGTTACATCGTGGACAATAAGCGTCATGATATGCATTACCAAGAGCATACCGAATACGGGTTGCATATGGTTCTCCTATTTCTTTTTTCACAGAAAATTGCTCTCCTTTCATATACCAGTATCCAAATGTAACTAAATACTCTCCGTAAGCATTAAGTACCGATCTAATATGATCTTCTGTTGCTTTAATTACAACGTCATAATTAAATCCTGAAACGCCACAATTTATCAAACTCCACTCAGAAACCGGAGCGTGATACAACCTCCCATCTATTGTCAAAACCATTGCCTGCTCTTGCTGTGCGGTTGGTTGAAAAAATCGTATGCATATACCAGAAATTCCAGTTATATTACATATAATATAATCGCCAACCATAAACTTTTTCATTTTATCCACCCCTTAACATACTTAGCTTCATTAAAGTTTCGTTTTTCACGAAGAGCCCTATCAATGGCTAAGTCAATCCCAGAATGAGATTTCAAATGATAAAAATATAAATCTGTGTATGAAGTATTTAATCTGTCTATACGGCCTGCCGCTTGCTGCATAATTCGATAAGAGTAGTTCTGTGAATAGAATATGATGGTGTCTGTTTTAATGCAATTCCACCCTTCAGCTCCGGCATTATACTGAACAAGATAAATCCAGCTTTTTGATTCCGGAACCGGTTGATGCTTATGCCCGTTCCATTCTGCAATTTCAAAATTTTTATCATCTGCATAAGTTTGGAATAGACTTTTTAAAAGCTCCAACTCATAATCAAAATTGTAAAATATAATAGCCCTTGGATGTTTTTCAACTATCTCCATCAATGCAACCTGCCGAGATTCATCAGTATTAACGATTTTTCTCCATACATAACAAAGCCCTGAAGCGTTTGCAATTGGCTCATTTTTGAACGGATCCCATCTTAATCTTGAGGCGTCTTTATACATGGAAATATCATATTTGACATATATATTTTCATGATGCGGTACGGTCTTTCTCTCAAAATCCATATTGATCAATATAGCATTTCTATACCGGATTAATTTTCCAGTACCAATATAACGATCGATCTTAGGGAAATTTGTCATCGGATTATAAACAATATGTTCTCTTTTGAACTCCGTCCGATTACGATAAAAACCATTCGCTACAAATACGGGAATATAATCTTGCCAAGTATCACCAGGAGTAGCGGATAAAAGAATCCATTTGTTTTTTCTAGCTATATTTAAGAATGCTTTTACCCATGCTCCTGAACCTATAACGCGTTGCTCGTCAAATATAAAAAAAGCGCCATATATATTCTTGTAGTGTTGAATTCTATTCCATGAGTCAATTACTACTTTGTTAGAATATAAATTCACCTCAGGATTTGTAGAAATGAGAAAGGGAGACATTTCTGCCTCCCATTCTTTATCATCGCGTTTTCTTGCCGTGGTAATTATGTATAGGTCTTTTGGAGGATCATTCATTGGAATATAATCGTCCGTACCAATCTCGCCCCCTTCACAGAAGTAATAGTAAGCAAGAGCAGTTCTGGACTTCCCGCTTCCAACACCTCCGCAAAGAATGCAGCCGTTTTTCATTTTTTTAACGGCGTCTAATTGATAATCGTACAAATTTATTCCTGCCATTTATATATCGTCGCCTCCGATTACAATTTCATATATTCTTTTAGATGCGTGAGACCTTGTAACTTCTATTCTCGGAATGGATTCAAAATCGGTATAACATTTAAGCCAAATATCCAAATCTGTAATAAGATTTCCTTCTCCAACAAGGTCCTCTGCTCTATCTATAACTTCTTGTCCAAGAGCCTTTACAATTTTTATAAGCTTTTCTCTATTCATTTTATTTTCCTTTCTCAGCTTTCGGAAATTGACTTTCATAAATCTCTTTTAAAATGGATTTACATGCAAGAATACCTTTGTTATAAGATTCTTCTTTGTTTGTAGGAAATTTGTTTTTTAGTTTCTTACTGAATCGTTCTTGTAAAATTTGATATTCCGTATAACTCATTTGCTCTTTCTCCTTTCGGTGATAAAAATATATGGCTGTTTCCTCTTACCGTCATGCGCGTGCACACACAATCGGGACCTTACTGGACATTTAACCTAACATGTACTAAGTAGGCACCATAATATTTTATTTTCCAAGAATTTCATCTGGACCTTCTTTTTCAGCATATTTATCTGCAAATTCGTCCTCTTCAATTGTGACATACATTGTTCTTAAATATGCTTTAATTCCTTCTTTTCCATTTACTTCCCAACAATAGGGACGGACTGTCAAATCTACATTACGAATCTCCGCATAATCAAGAGCATCAATAGACTCTTCATCTAGAGGAGTTTTTGCTCGTCTTGTAATCATAAAGATTTTAGGAGGAATATTCTCAAAACTTACCGCAACCTGAATATAATAACGCGGCTCATCTCCTTCTTCTCTTGGCGTAAGAATTCGAACATTCCACCCGTCCTCTGCAAGTTTTTGTGCTTGATCGGAATCTTCAATCACAACACAGAAGTTTCGAACCCCTGCTCGATTATATTTAGATTCCTTACCGGAAAAATTTCGAAACATAATTTTAGCATTTTCAATAATGATGTTATCAACATTTTTATAAGCCATAATTACTTCTCCTTTGTAAATTTTCTCATGGATTCTTCAAGCTGTTTCAAGGCATGAATATCATCTTTATAAAAATCAAAAATATGAAATTGTATTTTCCGCCGCGTTTTCATCTTTTTTAGTGGCGATCGAATCAAACCGCATACATAGTCCATCTTTATATGCAACACACTCGTCTCCAAGACATCTTAAAAAATATGTACGCGTGTGTTTTTCGCCTTCCATCATAAGAGATGGATTCGTATCACTTTGTAAAAGTAATGGACATGCTTTGTAGTTAGCCATAATTAATTCTCCTTTGCTGTTTTATTGATCATTATTAATAATGATATCCGATATATCATATCCTTTGTTACAATCCAGATGAAATTGATCGTTATGAAAATCTGGGCATTCATAACAATTCTTTATCTTTTTATCTCCGCAAGGCATTAACCATGGAGGGACATCGCTTTTTTTTAAAATATAAGGATCATTTGAAACAAACCACTCAAAATCTCCATATTTAGAAATGGCATTAACAGCGTCGTCCACCATCTTATCGTAATAGGATCGATCAATATCTTTTTGCTTCCCAAGTTCTTTAATCATTTCCGATTCAAGCCATCTATAACCCTTTGAACCGGTAGCAGCCGCATATCCTTTTTCTCCTGTTTTGCTTTTTGTTTCTCGAAGAAGAATACCGCCATTTTTACCGGATTTAATCGGACAGAATTGACCAACTTTTCCGACGAATCGATAATTATGCTCGTTTTCCGGTAAACCCTCATTCATATCCAAATATAAAGCGCTACTAACTGATTTTGTTTCGCACATGTCCTCAAAATTTATTTTTTCTTTACTGAAAAGCTTCTTGAAGACATACGGAACTTGGAACTGTGTTCCGGTAGCGGTCCATTCGCCAGCGTGTTTCCCGTCCTTATACTTGGCAATATAAACAGCGTCATTAACTAAACACATACGGTCATAAGTAGCCTCATGCTCGAAATTATATCCGTACTCTTTTCCGTAATCCGTTATAAACTGAATAATTTCAGGAGTAGCTTCGGGGATCTTAATTGAGTCCGTTTTAATATGGGCAACAATAAAGCCCCGTTCCTGAACCTCGTGTTTAAGGTTGATCATGAACAGAGCGCCTCGTTTTGCAACAATATTATCTTTGTTACGGTTATCTCGGAATGGATTTTCAAAGTTTGCTGATGTCAATCCATATACAGAATTGATAGCAATTTTTAAAGCCTGAGCCAAATCTGCTGCTGCATTTTCATCAGTCAAGTATTTTGCCAATTTCCCACCCAGCATTTTTTTAGCCGTTTCAAAATCCTTATGTTTAATTGCAATTCGAGCATCGAGGATCTCTTTAAATCTCTGTGTGTATTCATCTCCAAACAGATTTTCAGCAACAATGCTACTCGGATGCATGGATGCAATATCTAGTAGTGCTACATTTCCGTACATACCAGGTTCGGCATAGACATAACCCCCTTCTCCAACTTCTTCACCGCGATATGTAGACACTCCGTTTTCATATTTGTATCCCGGAAATATCGGTTTTCCATCTTTATCAAATATGGTATATTCGTTAAGCGCCAGTTCAGAATGAAAAAGCTCTTCGATTTTGGAAATATCTTCATTTCCTCCCAAATTCCGATAGTTAAATTGTCCTTGCGGCTTGCGGTTTCCTCCAAATATAATTTTAGTGGTCAAAGAGTTTGTCGTGTCATTCACTGTCATGCCGGCTACATCGGCCAGAATTTGTCTTGCTGTAAAATCGGCTTTTCTGGCATTAAACACAGCTTCAGTTGCTAAAACATCGTTGTCGCAATATTCCGCAACTTTTGTCCACATCTCTTCGGGTACCGGTTGATCCCACGGTAAACCAAGCTCCTGATGGTGAATACCTAATTCAATTTCAAATTTTTTCAATGATTTTTTCTCGCTTGAAAAGTCGTAGACATCTGTATAAGAAACATTATATGCCTCTCCAAAAAAGCAATTAGCGCTTCCGTTAATAATTTTCTGGGAAAGATTATATAATTGTTCATTTGTATATCCCATAAGTCGTGCATACAAAATATGGTTATCATATCTTCTACAATTAAATCCGACGAGACGAAATCTCATTAAGTCTTCAATTTCTTCTGGCGTGGGATTGATCATTCGAACAACTGGTTTTCCTTCCCCTTCAATTTTCCAATTGACAAGGAATAGATTTGGAAATACTTCGACATCAAAAAATATCAATTTTGCATCTTCGTTTTCTATACTAATAGAATGATCCATCGATTTAAATTGCATTTTGTTCACGAGTTTGATACAATAATCAGCCTGATGTGTACTACTCGCTGCAAAAGCTAAAACGGCATTTCGCATATCAGTAACATCATAATTTAAATCGCTCTCATAGGCTTCTTCTAATCCTTTATAAATATAATCAATACTTGGTTTTGTTGAAGCATGATACTCTTTATTAAGGTTTCGTTTAATAAAAGTTCTTAGACTTTTTTCATTTCTGAACCCTTCAAAATTAATCACTTTGTTTTTGTCTCCTTTCATTGGCAAACCAGAGTTAATTGTCGCTATAGGCAATCCATTACATTTTGTGAATTTTCTTCTTAATGAACTTTTTCCATTAAAAATTTTAACTTCAATTTGTTCGTTAAATATTCTACTTAATTTAGTTACATCTCCGGTGTAAATATAATGTAAATGAATGCCTTTTCCACTTTTACTAAGCTCTGCATATGTTGGCGGCCATTTGCTTGCTTCCTCATTATTTCGTTCGAATAATTTGTTACCATTATCGTCTGAAATATCAAAATCAATTACAATATGGTTATTTGGAACTTTTACATAATGAAGTTTAGTGGTATCAAGGTCTGCTAATTTAGTAGTTACTTCGTCCCATTTTTTTATTGGAATTCCGTCATTTGAAGCATATTGAGCATAACAATCTGCACATTCTTTATCAAATATTGGTTCTTTTGAATTGAATTTAATAAGTGAAAATTGCTCATTTTCTTTCGGCACATCAATTATTTGATTTTGAAATTTTTCTGTTCTAAATCCAGCATAATAACTACGCACTCTAGAACCATCTTCTAAATTGAACCGCTCTTTATAATCCCGAAAGTAATTTTTTAGTTCTTCTTTAAAAACTCGAAAGGAAAATGGATATCCTACTTTTGCATCTTCACAATAGGTTTTATACATCTCCCAAGCTGATTTTAATGTTGTTCCGTCTTCTCGTTTAAATATATGATATGAATCAACGACAAAATTATAAAAATCGTTTGATGCCCCCAACATAGAAATAGGAATATATCCGTTATAAGCATCAGGATCATTTAAATACACATTACGGCAATGATAAGCAATAGCGCCTAGTTCAAATCCTATTTGCTTTTTTGCAATATTATATTCTTTTTCATTAAGCCTATTTCCTGTTGGAGAAACATCAATCAACCTTCGAATCAATCCAGATTTAGCATCTGTTATTTTAACAGGTTTATTTGTTCCTATAAAAAGAAAACATTTAAATCGATTCGTATAAGTGCTTTTAAATTTTTCATTTACTGTCATTAATTCATGCGAAACAAGACTATTTAAACGAGTATTATCCTCTATTTTGGATAAATCACCATCATGCTGTATAGCCACCAAAGGATTACCCTTAAACGCTTCCAATGCAAATGAATTTCCAGACGAACCCAACGCCTTAGCATCAAATGCCGTGCAATACCCTTCAAATAATTGTTGAATGATGTTTAGAACTGTCGATTTTCCGGATTTTGGTTCGCCATAAAAAACCATAAATTTTTGTATTTTTTTTGATTCTCCAGTAATCACCGCGCCAATGGCCCATTCGATCTTATGGCGTTCTTTATCAGAATATAAAACCGACATCATTTTATCATATGCGTCATGTTTTCCTTCTTTAAGAGGATAATTAAGTCTCTTACTGGCATAATCATTCTTTTTGGTTTTGGTATCGGAAAATATAAGTTTTTCATCCAACATATGAAACGAATCTCGCATTTGTCGCTGACAATACTTATGCCAATTATCAATCATACCGGATTCAGCATCCCACATATGTAGAACTCTTATTTGAGAATCAAAATGTTGATAATTTTCTTCCACATATTTATCCAATTCTCGATCTATGAGTTGCAAAGCATCTTGTTCGTCGGTAGACCATAAACCCCGATCCTCAATCCAAATGGCATAAAAATCTCCGCCTCGTATCATTAAATCGGTACTTTTTTTAATTATAAATTTTGGATAGATTTCAATTATTCCACGCTTTGTGCTACGGGTTGAAATCATTAAAAAATCAATCATCGCATTCGTTTAATCTCCCTTCATTTTACAAACATTGCGTTTAATTATTCTCATAAGACTTTAAAAAACTTTTTATAGTTTCAAGTTTCCAATCGGAGATGCTATTTAATGTGAATATCAATTCGCTCTTATCTAAGTAGCGAACCCTAATGCTATTTTTTCCATTTGGAAAGTATTCCACACTTTTTTCAACCTTTTCAGGAAATAAGGTTTTAAAATGCTTATAAATATCAATATGGCTCATTTTTATCTCCTTTTATACAATATCTGTTTCGGCTAAGTACCAGCACATTTGATACCATATTTCTGTTGATCGCATATCTTTTTTTGGCCTTCTTACTGTAAACAATCCTCCAGTTCCATCTTTTTGATATTCTCTATTTAAAAATCTTGAAATACTTTTATCAATAAACTTCTCATTATAATGAATATCATTCATTGATCCCAAACCTAGATTCACGATCATGTTCCAGAACCATTGTCCAGTGCGATTGCCAGCATTAGGATCGCCCATTATATGCTCCTCACATCGAATTGATAAAGCAATCAACATTTCAAGAACGCTGCAAGAACGATCATCTAAATAGGATGCAATCATTGGCTGAATATAACCTTCTTCATATCCAAACCGATAGCGAAGGTCTATCCCATCTTCCCATCTGTTACCATCCATAGGGATTGTATATGTGAAATCAATCTCATGTAAATGATGTAAAAGTTTCCGATAGGACAGACCTTTTGCATATCGACTATCACAGACAAGCTGGTACATCCAATTAAAATATTGATCATTCAGCTCGTCCTTCGTCATTCATCAATCACCACCCCGGGATTAGTTTTAGTCACATCTGAATACTTTCTATTATCCAAAAGAATTTCAAAATCGCACTTTAATTTTTCATTTCGAACAAATACAGAGTCGTCCTCATATTCTCCAAAACAGCTTAATGCGTTAGGACCTATTAACTTATCAACACATTCAATAATTTCATTGTTTTCATCGGCAAGAATATCATCAGCATAGTATGTTAAACTCACCTTCTCAAACTCATCAAATTCTCCAAAATCGTCTGGAGTAATTACATAAGGCATTTTAAGGTCAACTTCTTTCTTTTTGGCATAATCAGTATAATTTTCCCATGTTACAAGTTTTTCAAAGTCCCTCATTGATTTGGTGGCAGATCTCGCTTCATTAGTAACCCCATCAAATATATTTTTGGGTTTTCTTGAAAATGCTGCTTTTACTGATTCGATTTCCTCCTCTGCAAGTCGTTCATATTTTTGTTTTGCATACTGCCAAGTTGAAACAGCCCCTATTGCAACTCCGACAGTAAAAATAATGAATCCAGAAAATTTACTCATGTTCCTCTTCCTCCTTTTGTATAGTCATTACCGTCAAAGCCAATCCGCCAAATAGCATAGAAACGCTTAATAGAACTCCGCCCATAATATGTCGTTTTCGTTTTGTATCTAGTATGTAATCCAACATTGACATTAAGTTTTCAATACCACTCATTTTTAATTCCTTCCACCTGATAGCACAGCAATTCCACTAACAAAGCAAATTCCAGACATTACCGCCAAGGTATAAGAAATGCATGCAATAATATAATTCATAATTAAACTCCTTCTGTTTAGTCTTTTTGACATTCTTGATTTATTTGATCTATAAGATCAGACGCCTTTAAATATAAACCGGTAGAACAGCACAATATAAGTATTAAAAAAATAGACATTAATACAGCGCACAAAATACGGAACAACAAAACAGCCGAAAAAAAGGGAGGAACAAAAAGAATTAAACATCCTAGTATGGATCCTAATATAATTCCATAAGCAAAATCGATGCTATGATTTTTTTTGGATTTATACTTAATGCGTTTGTTCATTTTTAATCACCTTTCTTTTTAATTAACGCCATCTGAAAGTTTTTCAATAGAATCCAGAATCGGCCCATCTACATTAAAATCTAATAGAATGGTTTGTTCATATCCATTCACAAAAGCTCTCGCCCGTTCACGATTGACCTCATAAATTCCAAAGTCTACATAGTTATCGCCCTTGTGCTTTGGATTGTTTGGATCATAAATCCAGCCGACGGCTTGTCCGGCTTTGGTTGGTTTAATTCCAAGACGCTCATAAACTTCATTTAGAAATAAATATCCACGAGCTTTTAATCTATCGTTCGCATAATTCTGCTCTGAACGAAGAAACATCAGATTATATTCGGAATCTTTTTCCCAACCGGTGCAACCATCATCAAAGAAACGAGCATAATCACTATATTGATTTGGGTCGCCTGTAACCATCAAGTTTTTCTTTACGGTTTTTTCGTTACCGTTTTCATCCGTGATTTTTTCTTCAATTTCTTTTGCTTTGATATTATACTTTAATTCTCGGTCAATCTCTTCTCCAAACCGTTCTATTACGCGGTTTCTATACTCTTTGAATCCGCGATCAACAGTTGCGTAAGCGGCTGCAAGAGCAACATTCCGTTTTCTGAGAATATTAGAAGATGCGAGAATACTCGTTAAAGAAAGAGCACCGAGAATTACCGAAGGGGCATAAAGTTTCACAAATCTAACTCCAGTTTGAGCATATACGATCGCCAATTCTTTTTTAGCATCATCTTGTGTGTATTCTTCGGAAAATTCTTTGTTTTCCTGAACTCTATGAATTGGCTCCAGATCCTTTTTTGTGTTATCAAGAATTGTACTGATTTTTGTTGTTGCTTTACAAGCCATAATAGCACTTGCAACCGTTCCGACTACTCCAAAAGTAACTAAAATTTCCGGACTATGTTTTTTGACGCTAAAAGCTAATTTATTAAACTTTCTGCTAACTTTAGTCGCGATTTCTGTTTTTTTCATAATTATTTATTCTCCTCTTCAAGATTTTTAACATGGTCGATGAGATGCTGGGTGTACCATAGAATTTTTTCCAAATCTCTTATTCCGTCTTTTTTCTTCCAACGGCAAACATATTTGATGATATTTCCGGTATCCGTCGCTTCAATACCGACGAGGTCAAAAGTAAATGCCTTAATAACATCAATAACTTCCAAACCAGTTTCAGATTGATAATAGTCTGGATGAGATACCATCTTATCTTTCGACTCGTACATAACAACCTCCTTTAATTAAGTGGAAGGGCTTTTGGCAGTTTGATCGTATAACCGTCTCGTATCCGTACAACCGAAGCATTGCGAATATCAGTCCAGCCATATTTGTTATCCGTATAACTCCCATTAATTCCACACAAATCATACAGATCTGCCACGCTCACAACATCATAAGTTGAAATTAATTCGTCCATTCTCGATAAAACTTCTTCTGCTTCCCCGCGATTATCAAATATAATGTTGTCATAATCATAGCCATTTCTCATTGGAGAGTTGTCATAATCGCGTCTATTTTCTTTTTTATCATAATAACTGCAATATGAAATTTTTGATGCGGTTCCGCTTTTTGATGATCTCCCTTTGTCTCCCCAAAGCAGCATTCTAATCCCACTAGTAAAAATATCATCAATTGCTTTTTTAATTGAAGGTATTAAAATGTCTACTAAAATAAAAGATTTTACATTTTCCATATCTTCGGAAATTAAAACATCTGTAATTTTCCTGAGTTCATTCTTCTTTTTAGTTTTTACAGTTCCATTAACTACTTTTTCTACTTTTTTTTCAGATGTAGCCATTTCCTTTGATTTATGAGAATTAGATTTATATTCTTCCATATATAATCCTCCTATTATGTCTGATCCGTTGTTCCAGCCAATATGATTTTTCCAGGGAGGGTTATTTTTGTATTTACTTTATAATCGTTTTCTTTTTTCCATTGATACGCTAGATTACATCTAGCCTTTTTTTCAGATACCGCATTTGTCTGTCCCTTCCAATGCCTTTCAACACATTTCTCAAAAAGCATAATTGGTCCATCATAATAATATAAATTCATCATAACTCCCCTTCTTAAAAATAAAAGGAAAATGCCTTGTCACAGGCATTTTCCTCCATGTCGATCTCCAATTTTTCGTTTGAGATTACAATAGATAATCTTTTGATTCATCTCCATTTTCTTTAACGCAGTCAGAATTGACAATTTGGGCATTATTAAGTTCTTTTTTTGCCTTAATTTTGTTTACAATCGGTTTAATCACATACTTATAAGTAATTATACTTACAAGAACTGATGCGCCGATTCCAATCGCCATTTTCGCAATTTTCTTAGAACCACATACAGCCACTTCCTCTGTCGTTTCCAAAACCTCTTCGTTCGTCAAAATGTTGTTCTCTTCCATCATTGTTTTCTCCTTTCAAATTTAAAAATTAGTGGATCTCTCCATTAAATACCTTGTAAATTTTGCGAATTTATTTTTGATAATCATATTGCGGTGGAGATAAAGAATATAAAATAACAAGACAAGGGGTTCCGTCTTTAGCCAATTGAGAACTAAAACTTAAATCAATATATCCTTTTTCAATATTCCACCCAAGTGCTTCTCCTAAATCAATCCCATCTAATCCAATTTCATAATAAAAATCATTTAACGATATAAACATTTCATCCATCATTCGACGGTTTAATTCATTTTCAACTTTTCTGATTTTTTCTATATCCGATTTAAAATATCTTCCAGATATAGCGTCATAACATAAAGTATTACCACTACTTGTAATGATTACTTCTCGGTTCGTAACCGGATCCGCGTTAAGCCTATCGGTGGCAATTGCATCACGAATGGACTGTTCTTTTTTCTCTCCGATTGTTTCTACCACCTTTTCCTGATACTCTCTAAGTGCTGATTCTGAAAGCGTATATGCGGTAGCAAGAGCGGCGTTTCTTCTGAAATTCACGGAACTGGCGCCGACAAGACAAAGAATGGAAACCGAACCGACAATTGTTGATGGAATATAACAGGTCCATGCCGTTTTAATCGTCTCCGGTACGGTAAGTTTTTTATCGCCTTTTTCTTCTTTTTTCTCTTCCAATAAGAAAATTGCTTTCGGCGTAGCGCGAACCGCCATAACAACAGTAGTAATCATTCCGGCAATTCCAATACCGGTTAAAATTTCAGGACTATGTTTTTTCATGGCAGTTTGAACATTATGAATAATGTCTTTAAATTTTGTTTTTTTCATTTGAATACCCCTTTCTTGTACGCAGCAGTTTAATCAATCAACCAGAAAACAGGACGAACTCCACTAGGATAGTCAGCATTACCAGAGCCCATATTACCGTCGCCATTTACACAAACAAAATTAGATGAGGATATTGACTTTTTAGTTGCGTTTTTTAACCAGTACCATCTATACTCCTCGTCATAGTCGGCAATACGATTTTTTCTTTTTTTCATTAAAGGTAATTGCTCGTCATCGTCCGATTCTACCATTTTATCATACCAATCATCGTGACCAAACATTTGACCGTATGTAGGAATCGTCAAATCTCTTATTTTTTCTTTGATTTCTTTCGGAAACGCCGGCAATAATTTCTCTTGCAGCCATTGATTGAGATACGAATTATAAAACTTAACTTTATTCGTTTTATTTTTATTCATCGTTTCTCTGGCAACACAATCATCAAAAATAAATAAAGTTCGGTCGCGGTCACGCTTTTGTGCTGTTGCTGTGAAATTACCAAATCCAATAAGAGAAATAGTAATTTGATTACCTATTTGATATTGCATGTTCTCTGATTCATAATCCGGCGTATCAATTTTAATATCCAAATCACCTGGAACAACAATCGGATCGCAATATACTGGCAACACAACCGTTCCGGTTACACGCTGCATACAAATGGAAGAATATAAATTCTCTAGTTGTTTTGAATTTAAGTTAATCGTAGATTTTACAATCAATAATTCTTTACTCATTTTATCTCCTTTCAGTGTTTATAATATTTCGAGAATATTCTCGGCCGTTTCTTTTGCAACCGAAAAACGAAAACAAATATCAGGATTATCCATCCATGCTGAATAAATAATCATCTTGAATATAAATTCTTCGATGATTTCATCTGCCGAACGGAACGGATGATTCATAATAGATTCGAGTATTTCGATTGCTGCCCATCTTGCATAGCTTCTTTCTTCAAAATATATCGTAGGCCAAGTACATCCCGGTTCAAATAGATTTATTTCGACATATTTTAAAATGGTTTGAATGGCCGTATCATTCATAGTTTACCTCACAAAAGGAAAGAGTCCTTGTTCAGGACTCCTCCTCTTCATTTTCTCCCAGTCGTTCGGTAAGCGCCTTGTTAATTTTTTCATCAATTTCTTCTTCCATTTTCTTTTCATTTACCCAATCGGATAAAAGTGTCGCTCCAATTCCGATAATGGTAGCCGCAAAGCCAATGAATTTAATCACCGTTTTATTTCCCATGGTGCATAACCTCCTTTCTCATAATACACATTGCAATTTTTGCGTTTTAAATATCTTTTAACCAATCTGCTGTGGGTTCAAAAACCATGTCGATTATAAAAACCTCTAATCCATCATCTAAAACGGCTTTATGATGGTTAAAATCAATCCAATAAATGTCGCCGTCACAGCTTGACCAACCCACCTCATCCCCAATATCTATTCTTTCAAGACCAAGAAAATCATAAAAATCGTTTAAAGAAATAATGCCGCTAAGCATAAAGTTTCGATTTAGATGATATTCAGCTTGAATTACCGCACTTATGCTGGTTTCAAAATATCTTTCGGAATAACTATCATAAAATACTCTTGTAATCTCGGGCTCCATTTCACATTCAAAATTAAGAGTAGAGTCTTCAGCAATACCTTGAGTTGTGATAGTAACATCGGAGCATTTTCCCTTTGCGATTGAATCGGAAATGGCGTTATGAACTTCCTCTCCATATAATTCTTTTAATTTTGATCTATACTTTTGATAGGAATGATTCACTAATGCATATGCACTTATCAAAGAAGCCTGTTGGTGTTTATTTAATGCATTAGACCCAACTATACAGAATAATGTTGTTGTTCCCATTATCATACTTGGGATATAACACTTCCAACACGATAATACGGCTTCTGTTTTAGTAAATGCGTTTGGATCACCATGATGATTTTTTTCACTATCTTTTTCAATAAGTAAAAGTGCTTTTGGAGTTGCTTTTACCGCAAGAATAGTTGTTGTTATAACCCCGATCGCCCCAATAAAGGTTAGAATAGTAGGGGTATTTTTTTTCAACCATAGCTTAGATTTAAAACCAATTGTTTTGAACTTCATTGTCATTCTTTCCCCCTATTTCTATAATAATTTAAACACCAGGTTATATATGAGATTCCATATATATCATATAAAACCCTTCTAATTTTATTTTTCAAATTTTTGAAAACAGATTGATTCGGAAATTTTTCTTTTAGAAGTTCATTCATAATAATTCCTCCTGAAATAAGAAAACCAGCAACAGTTCCTCCCGTAAACAGTAGAGACTCTTTGATCCATCTTTTCATTTTGTTTTTCTCCTTTCGATGATAAAAATAAAAAGAGATAGTTATGGGGATCGAACCCATATATAAGCCTCCTTCCGATTTTGGCCGGATCACTAGCTACTATCTCTCCATAATATAACTTGTAATTTGTGCGAAAAAAGAAAGAGTCCTTGTTAGGACTCCTCTCTTCTTTTAACCGTAATTTTAATTTCTTCACCTTCAATGATTGCTTCGAGTTTAAACTTTTCAGGATTGTCAATAACCTCTTTTAAAATGGATTTTTTCGTTTTCTGCTTCTTTTTAAAGCATATATTTAAAATATCCATTTTTTCTATGATTTTACCGATTACTTCCATAATTGTTATATTCTCCTTTCATAAAGCGCCTTGTAAATTGTGCGTTAAATATCTTTCCTGTCAAAAACCGTCTCCCATCGCTGCTTTTGTATCGGCTTCATTTTTAACGCCCACATGATTTGCCGTACCGTAACAGTTGGATATAATCCGTCCGTACACCTTCCGGACCTCAAATCAAAGTATTGTTTAAATTCTGGATGTAAATATAAAGCATCTGTGATCCATGGATCAATCTCGCTCCACCATGTACTTTTTGTTTCCTCATCAAATCTTTGCTGAATAACAGCCAAACCCCTATCTCCAATTTCAAATAATGTGCAGCTATCATATACCGGATGCTCACAAATATAAAGCCGTCCGTACATAGATAAATAGATTTGAGGTTTTTCAAAATGGTATCGCATAATATATCTCCTAAAACAAAAAAAGAAAAGCCCTTGTAAGGACTTTTCCTCTCGTTGACTTTTTAATCGTCAAACAGTTTGCACGACGATTTGCATTGCGGATATGGTCCTCCACATGCTCTGCATCCGGCTGGAGGAACATCTCCTTCGAACGCATTAAGCGCTTCAGGCGTCCATTCTTCTTCATCGTCCTGATACACATAATCCATCTCATCTATTTCCCATTTACATGATGGGCAGACATAGATATCGCATCCTCCAGTTGGATCTTCCTTTCGCTCCATCAGAGCACCACATTTGTTGCAAATCGCGTGGCCGGAATTAAGATGTCTGATTAGATCCATCCCTTCCGGCTTAATAATATTTTTGCTCATATAATTATCTCCTTTTCGAAGTTGTTTTTAGTATATCAAACTTCGATAATTTAGTAAAGGGATAAAAGAGCTCTTAAATCTCCTTTCCTTAATAGAGATTGCAAATTTTACGAGCAAAAATGAAAAGACCATGTTTTTCACATGATCTCTCCATTGCTAGACCCATTTTAACTTCTATTTCTGAACTTAAATCTGCTAAACAAACTTTTCAATGTTCCCGAAGTAAATGTTCCATCTTTTTCGAACTCAAATCCTTTTCTTGCCCAATGCCAAGCAAAGCCAAGTTCTACAATAAAGATTAAAACCTCGGTTCCAAGTTGAACATTTCGGAAAATTGTCTCTTTTTTGGCTCGATTACATTCGGATTCACTTTCAAAATCCTGTTTTTCTGCCTCAAAAATATGTTTCTGTTCCTCAAGTTTCAACTTATAAAGTTTGGTAACATCCTCTACCGCAGAAGCCTTTTCCTTTGTTCCACTTTCAAGTGTGGATAGGTTCGCAATCTGTGTTTCCAATTCCTCCTCAAGCATCGTCCTAAGATTGTTTTCCATTTTTACTGTTCTCCTTTCAAAAAATTTAAATGGGTTTTCCCATAAAAGCATCTGTTATTTATGCGAAATATAATTTTGAATATTGACTTTTAAGATAATATGTTTTTTCTTGAAAGCTCTATTAGGTTCTTGACTTATTTCTAAAAATAAATAAGGTTGATCGTCCGGATCAGACTGATCAACCCTTAATGTTCCGGCTATAAGTTTACGAAATTCTATCACCGCGATAAGCATTCCAATAAGTATTCCGACTATAAATATAATTATTACCATTATAATTTCCTTTCAAAAACATTTTTCAAAAATTCCAACCCGGGATTTTTTCAGATATTAATATATCACATCTTTTCGTCACCTGCTTACGGAAAATATCTTTTATATAATAAATCGCTATTCTATATTACTATTAATAATATCTTCAATTCCCACCTCAAGAATATCAGCTATTATCGTAAGTTGATCAAAAGAAGCAACACAGACCCCTTCAAATAAAGAATTAATTTGGTATTCGGAACATTTTAAAGCCGCACTCAAAATAGAAACAGATACTCCTTTCTCTTTACATAGCCTTTCGATTTTACTACCAATTAATTGAGCGTTTCTCATTTTTCTATCCTTTCATATATCCAGTCACTCGATTACGGAAAATATAAAAGAAAGAGTCCTTGTTAGGACTCAATCTTTTAATCCATTAAACGTCTATTCTTCCAGTCTGTACCATTTACCAAGTCAAATAAAAATAATACCCCAATTCCAATAATGATAGCTATTGATTTTTTATTTTTCATGGTATAATAACCTCCTTTCATAAAGCACATTGCAAATCATGCGAAAAAAAGAAAGAGTCCTTGTTAGGACTCAATCTTTTGGAATTATAATTTTACCAAGATACACATTTCCATCACGAACAAATACTTTTATTGGACGTTTTGACCTTTTAACTGCAATTCGCATACAGCTTGCACAGACCATATAAGATTTGTAATCGCATTCGCTAAGATCAATTCGCACAAACTTAGCGTCGGAATTTTCAAATTCTTTAATAA
This sequence comes from uncultured Oscillospiraceae bacterium, assembly GCA_947628315.1. GTDB lineage: Bacteria > Bacillota > Clostridia > Oscillospirales > Oscillospiraceae > Enterenecus. Next base: position 12,041 of record CANQZJ010000007.1, on the reverse strand, counting down.
AATCTTGCAAATTATGCCTACTTGCTTTTCTTTTTGGTATTTCATCCACCTGTACAAATGTCATGATTTTTACTCCTTTCTTGGGTGAAAATATTCCCATAAAAGAAGTTGTAAAGTTTGCGATTGTTTTTAATCCCTGGCTTTATTTAGAAGCCAAAAAAATTTTCTATATCGATTATAATAGGTATCTTTACTACACGGAATTTCTAATCTAACTTTAAGATATTCAAAAGACATTCCCTCTGTAACAGCTTTTAATATATACTGAGCAAGTTCGGGATCTGTTTCTATAGTCGTTTGCTCAATTAATTTTATTCGATCCAAATAATATGATCTTGCTTCGGCACATTTTTCAACCGGGCTACTAACATTTTTATTTTTAGAAAAAACAGCTAATTCAACAGGTTTTTTTGCTAAACTACTCAAAGATATATATGCCCGTTTCCAAATTGGATATTGAAGGCAGAAATGTTTTAATTCATAATATCTATGCTTTTCAATCCAGTATTTATTTTTATCGGATAACTCCGGACGAATAGTCGTTCCCATTATCGTTTTTCCCCTTTCCAAATATATCCAGTTTCTTCATATAGACGCTTTGGCGAAATATAAAAATTAATTCGTCCGTATTTTGAGTTTATGTCCTCAATTTTTGTAATGAGTTTTCCATTCCTAGTAGCTTTACCAATTGGTAACCAACCGGATATAATTCCGGCTCTTATCCAAGATGCGTCTTTACCATAAACTCTGGCCGCAACTGAAACCGGAACAGATCCATCTGCAAATTTCTTATCCATTTTCTTTTTCCTCCTTTTTACGGCTATTTTAAATTAAAAACTGCTTTTAGTAAAAACAATCTAAGTGGAAAAAATGAAAAAAATAGAAAAGGAGTCCTTTAGAACTCCTTTTCCTCAACAAACCAATTTTCAAGCTTTTGTTTTAACTCAGATAAGCTGTTTGAAAATGTACTTCCATCTCTCCATCCTTTCTTGTATTGATGCTTTCCATAAAGCTGAATACTACTAAGAAGTAAAGATGTAAATATCAATTCCCCAACAAATCTTTTCATTTTAAATAACCTCCTTTGAAATTTTGGTTCCATAAAAGGAGTTGTATTTTTTGCGCCAGCCAACGAATCATTGTCGCTTCGCAAGGATAATCTTCATAGCCGTATGTATCCGATGTTATAATTCCTTCTAAAACGCCAAGTATAATCTCCACTTCATATTGCTTATATGGAAATATAAATTCTGGAAGTTCTCTATGAAGATGCTTACACTTCTCACATTTCATTCGTCGCAATTTAACCCATTTTGTAGAACGACCTTTTGATCGTACAATTCTTTGAATACTGTCATAATGTTTTAAAGGACCACCGCAGATAGGACATATCGACATATTTTTAATAATCATAACCATCTCTTCTAGAAAATAATTAGAAATGTAGGAATTGACAATTTCTATACTGCTATTATATAATTAAAATAATAAAAATGAAAGGAGAAAATAAATGTTAATTAAATGTCCAGAATGCGAACTTCAAGTAAGTGATAAGGCCACATGTTGTCCACATTGCGGATATCCAATGCAATCCTCTGCAAAGCAAAGAAAACGCCACAAATCTAATAAACGAAGAAGATTACCAAATGGATTTGGTCAAATAAGTGAAATTAAAAATCGAAATTTGAGAAATCCGTTTCGAGCCATGGTAACTGTTGGAAAAACTTCGGAAGGAAAACCAATTTGCAAACCATTAAAACCCAAAGCATATTTTCCAACCTATAATGAAGCTTATACTGCTCTTGTAGAATATAATAAAAATCCATATGATCTAAGTGATTCCATGACAATGAATGAATTATATGAAAAATGGTCAGAAGAACATTTTAAAATACTTAAATCAAACTCCAGTGTTAGAGGAATTAAATTAGCATGGGCATATTGTTCCGAGGTGTATAATATGCGAGTGTTAGACATTAGAGCTCGTCATATTAAAAGTTGCATGGAACACGGAACGGCCATTGTTTGTGGTAAAGAACAACATCCAAATAATTTTACAAAGGCTAAAATTAAATCAATTTTTAATTTAATGCTTGACTATGCCCTTGAATATGAAATGGTGGACCAAAATTATGCTAGAACATTCAGTTTATCAAAAGATACTAGAGAAGCTGTAAATAAGGTTAAAAAGGGACACATTGCTTTTACTGACGATGAAATGTCATTATTATGGGATAATGTCGATAACAAATATTTTGTAGATATAATTCTTATTCAGTGTTATTCTGGTTGGCGTCCTCAAGAACTTGGACTTCTTGAACTTTCTGATGTTGATCTTGAAAATTGGACTTTTAAAGGCGGCATTAAAACCGATTCCGGTACCAATAGAATAGTTCCCATTCATTCTAGAATAAGACCGTTGATTTTGAAAAGATATCAAGAAGCAAAAACAGGCGGTAGTAAATATCTTTTAAATAGTACAGATTCAAATAACAAGCAGAAATTAGTACCCTTAACCTATATGCGATATAAAATGATATTTAAAAGACTTATGGATGAACTGCATATTAACCAAGAGCATAGACCTCATGATGGACGCGTTCACTTTGTAACAGCTGCTAAAAAAAGCGGAGTAGATGAATACGCAATAAAATATATCGTAGGTCATAAAATATTAGATATTACTGAAAAAGTTTATACAAAAAGAGAGTTTGCATGGTTACAATCTGAAATCGAAAAAATAAAATAGGGTGTAGAAATAGTGGTGTAGGAGCGGTACAAGAATAATGTATAAGTTACATACATTTTTTTGCATTTTTCCGCTCCTAACCACTTCTAAAACCCTTGTATTTTCTGCATTTATATCTCGACTTCAATATATGACGATTCTCTAAAGAAAACAAAACTTTCAGGATTATCAAGGGTTTTAGAACCTATATGTAGAAATAATGTTAAAATAAATGAGATTTTTTAGCATCGATCTACGATTATTTATAAAATTTAATTCTTAAATATCACATTGAATGGCATCAATTGGATTTCCGCTCATACCCGCATAACCGCTGTCGTTTACATCATTACAGTCAGTGACCCACGGAAGCCAACCACCGTTAAGAAGATGAACCCGATAACGAATATGACCGCTAGGAACTTTCATCTGCACCAAATCAATGGGATATCCAGCAACGCCGGCAAAATCCTCTCTATTTTGAACCCAAGGTTGCCAAGTCCAAACATTATTGTTATAAAGACGCACTCTATAAAGAATGTCACCGCTTGAAATAGAAGCGCGAATAGCGGTAATGGCTTGATCAAAGATGCCAGCATAATCCTCAGTATTTGTAACATCGGGCAGCCATTTTCCTCCTGCATAAACCTGATATTTAACAGATGCCGAACGATAACCATCGTCATAAGTGCCAAGCGCATTTGGAATGCCACTAATCGTAGAAACATTCAAATAACTACCATGATCTAGCGTTTTTCGAATCTCATAATGACAATGTGAACCAGTGGATCGACCTGTACTTCCCTCGACACCAATTGCTTGTCCAATCGTAACATGATCCCCAACTTTGCAAAGCGTTTTGCTCATGTGACCGTAATAATATCGGTATCCAGTACCATCAGCCTTAATTCTAACATAAATACCAAATCCATTCGGGTCATTGTTTCCAGCGATTTCAACCGTACCAGCAACGGTAGCATGGATTGTTTTGTTATCCACTCCTACCAGATCAAGCCCCTGATGAGCAGTTCCCTTAAATTCCTGAGATACTCGAAATTTTCCATTGTATGGGCTATTCATTTATGATACCCCCTCTAAATTTTTATTATTTTTTTTCATAGATTTCAAATATTCATCTGCTATAATTGCTTCGCTAGTAAAACTGTTATTTTTCCACCATGTCCAAATAGATACAATAACAGTAATAATAGCCGTGATCGTAGTATATAGTTCATCCTCAGCAAACGGTAATGGGTTTTTACCAATCATAGTTAATACTTGATTAATCAATGTGATGATTAGTACAATCGTTCTAACAATTGTATCGGTAGATACTTTTGGCATCATCTTTATATTACCTCCTTATTTACTGGTGAGCTTGCTCGTTAATATATGCATCTAATTTGTTTTTTACCTCGGATACGGAATGATTTGCGCCAAGCTGTTGAAGGCCATCCAAACAGGCGGACAGAGCATACACGATAAGCGCATTTTCTTCTTTTATGCGTTTGATATCAGCATCCTGTTTTCCTTGTTTTAGAAACCAACGATAAATTACAAATAGAGCACCAAAAAGAGTCATAAGTGCACCGATAAGCGCTGCACTCGTAATAATATAGTTGGAAATATTCACTTTGCAGCTTCCTCCAAGTTCTTTACCCTCGCAGTTAGTTCCTCAATCTGTTCTGCTTGTTTCTGACACATTACAAGTGCCGTCACAGCAAGTGGGATTGGCTGCAAGCCGCGCTTGATACCTTCGGCAGTCTGATGTGAGGTGCCAATATAGGGATAGAGCTTATGATCACAGATATCATCTGCGATTAGACCGAGCTGTACGGCAGCGGGATCGATCACTCCCTCCCTGATACCGCATTTGTACACAAAGGTTGCGGCTGAAAGCTGTTTGACAAAATCCTCAATATCTGCATAAGTAATCTCATCTGCCGGAGCGGATAAGCCATCATAATCTGGGCCGTCATCGCTATGTGGATCGGAGATTGCCGCCACCGGATCAGCTAGATAATGAATGTTGGCTTTTTCTAATCGATCCGATGTTTGAATCATGCCGGATATTGCATAAATATTTGCCCATTTATAATATGTAGACCCCAAATCAATACTGTCAGAGCCATAAGGGGATTCTCTAGGAACAACCGCATTATTATGAAACATATCCATACCGATATTTTCGATATTCAATTTTATACCGTTAAAATTCACTTGCCATCCGTCCTCAACAGGACCATCTCCATTATAATCCGCATCCACTTTGCTAATAACGATCCCATTCCCAAAATCCACCGCTATGATCTGTCCTTGGGCATCATATGTATAACTTGGCGTCTTGCCTCTGGTGCCGTGATCTCCAATGTTTACAAATCCATATCCCATATTTTCACTCCCTAGATTCTATTGTTTTCTGCAATTCTTCGACTTTATTAATAAGATATTTGCAGCAAGTTAGAGCCAAAACAGCCATTGGAAGAGGCTGTAACCCAAGTGATTTTCCACTTTCGGAAGTTTTACTATCTTCTTCCACGCCTATATATTTAAATATTTCTGTGTCTATAATATCATCGGCTATAAGGCCTAATTGAGTAGCTGCCGGGTGATCATCTGGATTCTTTGATTTTCCTTTGGTGTAGGTAAATGTTACGGGATCTATTGATTTAATAAAATTGACAACCGAATCTATTGTAATGTCAGAGTATTCGTAATCTTCTTTCCCATCAATAGATGGACTTGGCAGGCCTTGATCAGCAAGCAATGAAGCTGCGCTTACTACTTTTCTGATATTGGTCTTACTCTGCCTGTCTGATGTCTGAATAACGCCGTTACTCGTATATACAGATGTCCACTTATAATCAATCTGCCCTAAATTAGTAGTTCCACCCATATTATCCGGACACGCATAAAACGAATAATTTGTAAATGTAAAGTAGGCACCTAATAAATTTGGGGTGGATCGCATCTGTATCCGAAAAGGATTGGGAGCCACAATACCAAGGGAACCACCATTAGCAGTTTTCATAATATTCATTTTGTCACCTACAGAGGTGGTGAAATGAATACCGTCAATACCAACTTCTATACCATATCCAGATCCAATTGGTTCGATTTTTAAGTTGCTACCAGTAGTAGTTATTTTATATGATTCAGATGGATCTATAATATCGTTCCCGTTATCACTAATTTTAAATTGTCCAAGGTATGACCCGCCATTTAAGCGATTTACATCTTCCCAAGTCCCATCCCCACGAAGAAATTTTTTCTGTTGCCCGCGGATTGGCGTAGGAACAAGGCCCGATACGCCATCAGTATTTACACCCGCGCCCTCCATTATCTGTGTTTTGTCTACTTTATTAGCGTCTACCTCGTCTATTGCTCCAATAATAGAATCCAAAATGGAACTGATGAAAGTTTTGACAGTCGTTGCGAGAAGTTGCAAATGTTTAAACTCTATTTGTCTTTTTGACATCAGTTACCACCTCTATACTGCCGTAAATACCTCGTCCAGCATATCCTGTACTTCCTCGTCGGTTGCAAAATCAATCCCGTCCAATTTAGTCTTATCATTGGCCGACATCAGCCCATGTTGGGTAACTGTTGCCTCCGTATTATCCGGAATACCGAGCTTTGTAATATCGCCTTTGACAACCTCAATTACAGCGGATACATGTCCATAGGCATCGGTTGCAAACTTATATAGATTAGATGTTTTACCGCCACCGCCAGTCGATGTTGGATGCTCATAGTTTGTCAGACCGGCAAGCTTCTGCTTTTCTGCTGTGGTATAGTCCTCTGTCGAGAGCTGCTTCTTTCCGTCCTTTTTCACGACCGCATCAGTCTTAGCATAGTCGGTAAGATCAACAAATCCGGCGAGCACATCATACTTATACTCTTCGGATGAAGCATCAATTACTACTACATTCGTGCCAGCCGGATAGTGATTACCTGCGCCCTCCACAAAGTTTGTGTCCGTATCAAATGCATCCTCGACATTGTAGACCTTCCCAAGATTGTCAACATTTGCCGGAGGAAGCGATGCAAATTTCGTAGAGCCGCCAGGCTTATAAACAGAGCTGACCTTGGCGTCCATCTCTTCCTTTGTGGCGTAATCGTCCTTATCAGTCAACTCAGACACTTTAGTCGGCACCTTGATGTCAACGCTCTTATCGCCAGGAGTGATATTCTGTTCCTGACCATTTACTTTAATCTTTTCGATTACGTTGGGTTCTCCGCCTGCCGTAACCAAACCATCAACCTTAGTCTTGAGCTCACTCAGCCCGGTTTTATTTTCTTTAACCTTTTCCGCCAGTAATTTCAAATGACCCAGTCTCGTAAGTTTGTTAATATCATAATTTGCCATATTATATACATCTCCTCTTTTACTATTCGAATATTTATTCTGAATCAAAGAACCCAACATTATCAATCCAGACTCTATCGTTCGCCGTGTCTACGGTTTGATTATTGCTCCAAGTAATTCTTAGACACAGATGCGTTGCTGATTCTGGTAGCGTGATTTTTTCTTTGATCCCAAATAAAGTGAGTGGAACGCGGATATGATGAGTAATTCCATCATTCGGCGGAGTAATAGAATAAGAACCAAAATCCTTCACCAATGTTCCAAGCGACTGACCGATCGCATAAAGGCTTAGGCTTAACGCCATATTCCTAGAACGGCGGCAGTTAATCGCTAGCCCCAGCGCCAATTCGGTGGTTGGCGCATTCAACCGGATACGGACGGCGGGAAAACCGGTAGTGGTATCGTTCCCCGTCCATTTCATTTCAACTGCTTTTGATCCGCCGGAAATAGACGCGACTTGCATAGTCAATTTGGAGTTGCCGCGCGAATCCAGTGATACATCGGCATTGTCGGCAACCGTTACATTTTCGAAAGTGACGATGCTCGGATCTGGTGTCATTTCTCCCGCCGGGCGAATATCCCCATCCGAGTAGTAATCAAACAGCAACCCCTTTTCTTCTTTACGGAACAGTAACCGCTTTGGAATATCTCCGGTTCGGAGTAAACAGACATGAAACCCTAATTCCTTTGTCGGAACGCGCGCAGCATAGAATGTAATATCACCATCACCAGTATAACAAACTTCTGAAAGACCCGCTATTCTAGCCACCGAAAAAGCATCATCCATACTATCCTCAACCCATGCCATCGCTACCTGCCCATTCTGCTTTGCGGAAGGAACAGATACGGTGGCGTTCACTTCGAATGATCCGCTACTTTTCCACGCAGAGGTCGGGACTACAATGTCAATCTCCTTAGTCTCCTGCAATGCCGAGTAGAGATCAACCATCTGATTTTGAAGATGACCGGCCGCATCTTCGGAAAGCTGACCTTTAATCTGCTCAAACCAAGTTGTAAACTCAGCTCCTTGTTGAGATTCAAAATCATTTACTTTTTCTTGATAAACTTGGTAAAGGAGTTCCACATCGTTTTCAAATAACTTAATTTGTTCCGCATAGTCATCATATTCATTTTGAGCATTTTGTTTAAACCTGTCCAAACTACTTGAGAAATTTTTAGTACCAGCATTAATTTCTACTATTTTGGCATCTATAAAATCATGCCATTGATTTTCCCATTGCTCAACCAGTTGGTCGATTGATATTTTATCGAGAGGAGCTGTGACATATGGACATTCACTTTTTCCGACCATATTTTGAATATTTCCACCAGAAATTGTTGTGACCCCAGCATTTACAGTAACATATGCTAATGGATATTGCCATTTATCCGTACCTTTATACATAGTCGGCTTTGCTGGATTATTTGATGCTGGGGTTCCTTTAATAATTTTTATACTGTTTGTTCTGTTACCAGCGTCTACTTCTATAACAACGGCATCAATACGAGTTAAAACCAATTCTGATTGTGAAATTGGAAGTGACATCGTAGAATCATTCAATGTCCATGTGTGATTAAACCAAGCTCGGCCGGTTCCGATTTTTACATTCATGTCGTTTCCAGATGCTTCTACTTTGAACGCATTACCAACATGTGCTAAAACACCGTCCATAATAATGCCATCAAAAATACTGGACATCTGTACTGCGTCATATTTTCGGTCTCCATTCTTTGAATTATAAAATCCAAAAGATACGCTCACTATACCACCCTCTTTCTATTTGATAGTTACAAATGTCGGATATTCTTCTATACTGTTTTCTTTAATAGACCGAACAAATTCTGTAACACGCGATTTAGACTGCATGCCATATTCATTAATAATTTGGACAATGTCGCCTTTAAAAAAGTCTTTTCCATATTTAAACATGTTTAAAGTATCTACCTGTCCTTCAAATGATTCTGTAATAGTGTTTTCGGCCAAATCTTCTTTACCTCTTTGACGAAGTAATTCTCCATATTCGTCTCTGGTTAATGGCTCGTTATCGACTTTAGAAGAAATATCTCTTGCATCTGTATATAATTCTCGACGATCAAGCCCCTCCAATCCTTCGCCCTCTTCAATAGCCACTAGTTTATGTTTTCTATCGTTTCCTTCTCCTTCTCCGGCAACCAAAGTAATCGTTTTTAAAGTTTTTTTTGATTTTATATAATTACTATTGATAAGATTTTCAAATTTAGGAGAAAATACCACATATGAATTTTCAGATTGATCATAAGAACGATTTACACCAGAATATAACTGAAAAACAAACTCATTACTACTTGATAAATAAATTTTAAAACCAATGCTATTTATTTCGCATAATTTTTTTATGGCTGTATATAAATTATCGCCAGTGAATTGAGTATCAACTTTTAATGATGTGATTGCTTGATCCTGTGATTCTTCAAAACGAAGTCGCTCAACTTTTCTGGCAACAGTATCTGGAGAGATTATATTGTCATTAAGTAGTGTTTCTATTCCATCTTGAAATTTTATATCATGCAAAAATGTTTGCTTCCAAACGATTCTTCGGTCTAAAATAGATTCAAGAGATCGTCCTGTTACAACAAGATGGTTACCATTTTCAACATCAGTCTCAATTTTTATGTCTTCAATTATCATAGTCTGTTTTGAAGCATTTATAGATTCGTCTTCGTCGGGGTCGCTAAGATAAAGGTAATAGTCTATACGAAGAACATTTAATAATGATTCATCCATATTAATATATAATTCAAAATCTCCATATCCAATATATCGTTCTGTCCAAATTAGAGATTCAAAGGTATCTAATACAAAAATCGAGTTTAAATCTGTATCTAATACTATTAAATTCATATTTATATCCCTTCATATGCTCTTTTGTTTTCAACTTTAAATTGAAGATTTTCCTCACCCTTATCTGCTTTATATGCTATAATATTATCTCCTTGGGAAAGATGAATCCAATCACTATTCCTATCTAGACGATTTAAAATATTTTGATAAACCCCATCACTTAAAAGCCTAATTGATTTTTTTCCTTTTATTGTAGAAATAATTATTTCGTCTTCTGGACTGAGTTTAGTCTTAATTTTCATAGTCTCTCTTGTTTGGTTATTATAAATTGTAATATTTTCTACATCTCCAAACGCATGAATTGTGATTGTGATTCCGGTTTCTGCATCTCCTGAGTAATAAATATTATACGCTGAAAAGTTTTTAATAGATCCGAATACAATGGACTTTGATTCCAAAAAAGGCCACAATGATTCGTTTTCATTGGAAAATGGAAATTCAAATAGTGGCTCAATTCTGCTAAACACTGTTGTATCAGTACCATCTAGTCCAGCAGAATAAAAATTTGGATCGGGACAAATGATAGAAATTTGAGTCGTTTCATTATTGCTAAAAATATCTGGTTCATTAGACTCGACATACCCATAAGTTTCACATTTGCGATTATCCGTTTCAATAAGCAATGTAACAGGATGTTTAAGAGGAAAATACTTATAAGATTCCTGTCGAACATCTTCAACTTGAGGATTTGACATAAATTTTAAATATAAAACGATGTTTCTCGTTGGTTTTCTTGCGGAGTTAAATGAAGATCCATCTTGCGTAGCCATTTCTGTTACATTAATATCCGCTTTACATGGTCCAAGTCCGGTAATGTTTTGAATAATAAAATTAGATTTTTCCGGGAAAGCCAATTCAAAACGCTTGGACTCGCCAATATGATTAGTTACGGTAATAGCATTGATCATCTTGTCTCAAAGGCCTCCTTCATTGCTGAAAATTGGTTTTTTGTTTGTCTATAAATATCGATTCTTGAAAGAGGCTTTGGCGAATAATTATTTTGCGTGAAATTAAACTGTGTTCCGCCACTTGACTTAGACACTCTATTTTGAATTTCATAAGCACTCTCTCCAGACATTTCCGCATTTATTGCCAATGCCTGCGATCTACTAAACCAAGCACTAATTCGATTTGTTCCTTTTTCTACATTGGATAAATCAAGAATTGGACGAATTGTGGGTTGTAAATCAATATGTCCATCAATTAAATCTGTCATTTTAGAAATCGCGTTATTTAGACCATTTTTAGCGGATTCTGCTATTTTCGAACCAGATGTATATGCTTTTACAGTATAATCATCGAGAGCGTTTACAAAAGCAACTCCAAAATAATCTCCAATTTCATATCCAACTTTTGATGGCGAATGTTCATCAAGTTCTCTTTTTGCAGCATCGGCGGCAGCTTTCGCCATTGCTTGTGCTTGTGCTTTTGCCTTATAAATGTTTAATGTAATGCCGGCTACAAAACCATCCACAAGATAAGCTCCAACCGATCTAAATTCTGCGTACTTCGACTCGCATCCTTTTGCAACCGATGAAATGGCATTTGTGACTTCTGATTTTTTATTTTTAATTCCATCAGTAAATGCTGATAACATTTTTTCAGCGCGACCTCTTACTTTTGCATCTGAATCATCAAAAGCACGAATAAACCCGTCAATACTATCTTTTCCAATCTTCTGTAAAGAATTGCCAAACTCTGATTTTTTATACTCAATTCCATCAATAAATGTTGATAATGTTTTTTCAGCGCGATCTCTTACCTTTGAATCCGAATCATCAAAGGCACGAATAAATCCATCAATACTATCTTTTCCAATCTTCTGTAAAGCATCGCCAAATGCAGACATTTTATTTGTATCTAAGCTGGCCATTCCTTTTGCCAAATCAATAAGACGATTTGTTTCCTCAATGACTTCGGAAAGTTTCTCAGTCGCTAAATCTTTAACAGTTTGAGAATAGCTGACCATTGCATTACCAAATAAAACGATTACATCACCAAACGAAGAAAGATCTTGTTTTTTACCTGTAAACCACGCTAAAAGACCTCCTGTCGTAGGAAGT
>CANQZJ010000006.1 GCA_947628315.1 uncultured Oscillospiraceae bacterium | reverse complement strand
CTGGCGGGGCGGGAGAACATCCTTGCTGCCTACGCCGAGGCCGTGGAGCGGGAGTACCGCTTTTTCAGCTTTGGCGATGCTATGTTCATAGGAGACATGATGTAAAGTGTAAGGGTAACGCCCGGAAAAAGCCCCGGAACTGCAAGGTTCCGGGGCTTTGCCATGTCAGTCGGCTTTGTAGAAAAACTGGTGCTTTATGCCGTTTTTGAAAAGGATGGCCACGATTTTGCCGTCTCGAATACAAAAGTTTTGCACGATGGAGCCGATGAAGTTTTTGGGCACCGCGGGGTCGATATGGCGGACGAAATTCTCGTAGTTGACGTGCCGCCGGTCGAGCAGGTTTTGGGCCATGATGAAGTAGCTGGCCTTGGCGATGAACTCCTCGTCCGACATGGACGTGGCCCATGCCTCTGACGCCTCGAGCTGGTCCAGGCGGGTGCAGACATCTTCCAGAGAGTCCGTCAGCGACTTCCGCTCGATGATGTAGTCCGCCTCGCTCATGGTGTCCTCGCTGTACAGGTACAGCGCCTTCAGGCGGTTGAGTGCTCGCTCCAGCCTCCGCTTCTCCGAGAGGAGGAGATCACGCTCCTGGGCGACAGACTCGTCCGGCTTCTCCGGCTGCCTGTACTCCATGATGCCGATGCCGGACCGGAGCAGGTTGTACAGCTCCTCCAGGCCCGGCCGGCCGATGTGGTCGACATCCGAGAACACGCTGCCCCGGAGCAGCTTCTTCTCCAGCGTTTCGATGCTGGTGGTCTTGCCGAAGCTGTTTGCCGCCTTTATCATGTTGGCGATGTAGTTGAAGGCGAACGGCCCGATAACAACGTCTGAGATGTACTTGTTTGGGCAGTCATTGAACCTGCGGTGCCTGGTGCAGATGTACCTCGACGGCTGCCAGCCGTCTGCACGCTCCCGGTCCAGGGCTGCGGACATGTTGCTTCCGCAGTAATCGCATATCAGGAGACCAGAGAAGATGTGCACGTTCTTCCGCTGGTAGATGTTGGCCCCCGGATAGCCCCGCTTCCGGTCCCGCAGCATCATGACAACGCTGTCCTGCCGCTTCTGGTCGATGATGCCGTCGTGGTGCTCCTCGATCATGACCCACTCGTCCTTCGGCTTGTAGGAGAACGTCTTGGCGCTCTCTGTTCGGTAGTTGTACCGCATGGTGCCTATGTAGAACGGATTGACCAGGATGGCCCTGACCGTGTTCGGACTCCATGAGATGCCGCTCCGCTGGCGCAGGCCGCGGTCGTTCAGTATCTTCGCAACGCGGACCAGCGATCTCTCCTGCTCGTAGAGGTCGTATATCAGGTTGACGACCTTCGCCTCGTCATCGTTGACAGAGAACGTCTTTGTGTCCCTGTCATAGTTGTAGCCGAATGGGACGCGGCCGCCGTTCCACTGGCCGTCGTTCGCCCGGGAGATCATCACGGCCGACACGCGCTCCGATGTCATGTTGCGCTCCAGCTCCGCAAAGACCAGGATGATTTTCAGCATGGCCTCGCCCATGGCCGACGAGGTATCGAACTGCTCGTTCTTGGAGACGAAGGTGACACCCAGCTTTTTGAGCTCGGCGTACATCCCGGCGAAGTCCAGGAGGTTACGGCTGATCCGGTCGATCTTCCAGACCAGGATGTGAGAGAACTCGCCGATACGCACGCGGGACATCATCTGCTGATATGCCGGCCGGTCCATGTTCTTGCCCGAATAGCCGGCGTCCTCGAACACGTCGTACCTGTCGATGTCGAGGGCGAACTTCGCATAGTTGATCAGCTCCTCGCGCTGCACCGGGAGACTTGCCCTGTCTACCTGGTACTGTGTCGAGACGCGGATGTAGATGGCCGCCTTCTTCTGGTCGACGAGAGACTGCTGCTTTGCCTTTGCCATGATAGACCTCCCAGATACCACAGACCGACTCTGCATAAGCGGAGCCGGTCTTTTGTCATTTTATGAACCTGGCGATGCTGATCACACGGCCTCGCTGTCCTCGCGGGGGGATGTAGTCGCCTGCATATAGCCCTTCAGCTCGCCCTTGAACTCGTAGACCTGCTCGACAGGAAGCTGCCGGAGCATGGCGATAATGTCGGCCTCGACCGACGATAGCTTCGGCCTGTACGAGTCGTCGCCCGTGATCAGGTAGTCAAGGGTCACTTCGAGAAAGTCTGCGATCTGCTTCATGTACTTGGCCGGCGGGTCCACGTTCCTGCGCTTCCACGCCGTCATCTGCCCGGTGCCCACGTTTAGGACGCGGCAGAGCTTGGCCGGGACCTTGCCCTTGGCCTCCATCGTGCTGAACATGCGCTCGCATATAGTCATCGTATTCACCACCAGCAAAAATTTTTTCGCAAAACGCTTGCAAAACTTACATATTTAAGCTAGAATATAATTACCAATTAAACCTACAAACGCAACCGCAAAACGTCGTAAGCCTGCGTTTACGCGATGCCTACGTTTGTAAGTATAGCAGATTCAAGTTAAAAAGTAAAGGAGGAAAAGCGATGGTAGCAACGATGCCTCTGTGGGCGAAGGAAGCGAAGAAGGCGCTCATCGACAAGGATATGTCGATCACCGATCTCGCTGACGCCCTCGGCATGAACCGGGTGTACTTGTCCAGCGTCATCAACGGCCGTGTGCTCTCCTCGCAGGCGAAGGAAAAGATTCTCTCGTACCTTGGCCTGCCGGATGATGCTGGCGAACCCATGTAAGCTCATTATACCGGCTGGGAAGGAGAAAGAAAATGGGACGTGATGCCACGAAGGCGTGCGGCAATCCGTGCTTTGAGTGCAGGAAAGCGGCCGCGATGCGCGATTCAAGGCTATCGAGCCGGCTGAGTGCGGCAGAGGCGCTTGGCCTGTCGGAGTCGACGCTGGCTGACTACGAGCTTGGGAAAACGAAGGTCATCCCGTCAGACAAGATCGTGCTGATGGCAGACCTGTACAATGCCCCTGAGCTGATGGCGTGGTACTGTGCGAGCGAGTGTCCCATTGGGAAGCTGCTCCCGATGACCGGCGAGCGCATATCGACCATAGAGAGAACGACCCTGCGGCTGCTCCGACTGTTGCGGAGCTCGACCGTGGATGATGTGGTCGATGCCCTGGTAGAGATCACGGCGGATGGAACCGTGTCCGAGGATGAGAAGTGCGGTCTGGCAGAAATCCTGGAGTACATAGACCAGCTCATCAAGACGGCCGGCGAGCTGCGAGTGATAGGACTGAAGGCGATGAACGGAGGATGAAATGCTTGGTGTCAACGACCTACGGCGGTATCTGGCGGAGGAGTTCGGTATAACGACTGACCGCGCCTTGGATGCCGCGATGAAGGGGATGCACGGCATCAACATCGCCGTGTTCACCGCCGGAGCTGATGAACGGAGGGAAGGAATTGAGAGAGAAGCTGATGGAGGCCAGGAAGTGCGCGGAGCATGCGATTGGCCTGCGACTGCCTGACTCGGCCGCCAGGGACGTGCTCATGTATGCCTGGAGAAAGCTGAAGGTCATCGAGAAGCCGGCAGACTACCTGCCCGTGCTGTATGAGAATGAGCTGCGCGACTTTGCCATGCGGCTCGCCATCAACGCGATTGGAGGTGCTGTCTGTGTGTGACATCTGTGGGAGCTACCCTTGCCTGCCCGGGTGCCCGAACAACGAGCCGCCGGAGATATACAGGTGTGATCGCTGCGGCGAATCCATCGTAGCCGGGGACAAGTTCATCGAGGAGCCCGATGGTGACATCGTTTGTGAGTGCTGCCTCGACAATATGACCATGAACGACCTGCTTGAGGAGCTTGGTATCAGCTTGCAGACTGCGGAGGTGGATATATGGTGATCAGCGCCGCGCCCATCTTCCAGGAGCTTGAGTTCTTCGAGCACGACCACATATACCGGCTGAACGGTGTCGAGATACCGAGTGTGTCCGCCCTTATGGAGCCGTTGTCACAGAAGCACTACGGCGGCATCGACCCAGACATCCTGGCGGCCGCCTCCCGGCGGGGGACGATAGTTCACAACGCCATCGAAAACTTTGTCCAGTTCGGTGTCGAGGACATCGAGCCTGCGTATGCAGGGTACCTGGAGGCGTTCAAGAAGTGGTGGTCGTTGCGGAAGCCGGAGGCGCTCGGGACTGAGTGCCGGGTGTACCACAAGGTCCTCCGCTACGCCGGGACTGAGGACCTGGTGTGCCGGATAGGAGACAGGATCGCGCTGGTCGACTATAAGACGTCGGCCTCCGTGAACTCCATGCTCTGCGGCGTCCAGCTAGAGGGGTATGACAGGGCCTATGAGAGCCACGGATTCAATGTCGACACGAGGCTGATCCTCCACCTGAAGCGCAATGGCAGCTTCGAGGAGATCGAGTTCCCGCGGACATCTGAGTTGTTTACCGTGCTGTCAGCCCTGCTGACCATACGCAAATACGAGAACAAGTTTTAGGAGGGAATGAGCATGTCAGAAACCGAAACCGTCGTTGCCGTGGTGCCTGGAGCGGTGGCGATGACCCCCAGCGTGGAAGTTCAGGCAGACGAGGAGAGCATCGGGCGGTCTGTGACCGATATCGGCCAGCGGGCCGAGAGCGTTGTCATCACGAACGATGCAGACTATGAGGTGGCAGGCCAGCTCGGCGTCCTTCTCAAGAAGAAGGCTGCCGAGGTCAAGGCGTTCTTCAAGCCCCTGAAGGATGCGGCGCACCAGACGCACAAGTCCATCTGCGACCGTGAGAACGCCATGCTGGCCCCGCTGAAGGCAGGGGAGGATGCCGTCAGGAAGGCGATGGGCGCCTACAACGACGAGCGCGAGCGGAAACGTCGTGAGCTGGAGGAGATGTACCGGAAAGCAGCCGAGCGAGAGCGCGAGCGGAAGCTCGACGAGGCGGCCGAGCTTGACTCCGCCGGAGATGCCGCCGGTGCCCAGGTAGCCCTCGACGAGGCCGTGGCCATGGATGCTGCTACTGCATACAGCGAGCCGGCCATAGCCACCCCGAAGCCCGCCGGCGTCAGCACGACGAAGGATTGGGAGATCACCGCCATCGACGAGAGCAAGGTCCCGGTCATGCTCAACGGCGTGGTGCTCCGCCCGGTGGACACCGCCGCCGCCATGCGGCTCATCCGGGCCATGAAGGGCAACGTGACGATTCCCGGCGTCAGCTTCCGGGAAAAGACCAGGATGATTTTCAGGGGAGGGAAATGAGATGACCACAGCCATGAGCAAGGCAGAGAGCAACGCGCTGGCCGTCAGCTATGATGTGCTGGGGACGCACGTTGAGCTGGACCTGCCGTTCGTCAAGAAGTACCTGGTGCGCGGTCAGGCAGATAAGGTCACGGACCAGGAGATCGTGTTCTTCATGAACACCTGCAAGATGCAGGGCCTGAACCCCCTGGTGGCCGGCGAGGTGTACTGCATCAAGTTCGGGAGTGACCCGGCGCAGTTGGTGGTCGGCAAGGACGCCTACCTCCGGCGGGCGTTCAGCCACCCTGACTTCCTGTATATGAACGACGGCATCACCGTCCAGCGCGGAAATGAGATCGTTCAGAAGGAAGGGTGCTGCGTGTACCCCGGCGAGCACCTGGTGGGCGGCTGGTGCCGCGTGTTCTTTGTCAGAAACGGCAAAGAGCGGTCCGCCTTCAAAGAGGTGTCGTTCGACGAGTACAACAAGGGGCAGGCGAACTGGAAGTCCAAGCCCGCGACGATGATCAACAAGGTGGCCATCAGCCAGTGCGTCCGCGCAGCCTTCCCGAAGGACTACGAGGGCGTGTACTCCGAGGAGGAGATGGTGGCCTCCGGCGCCATCCCGGCAGACTTCCAGGATGTGACGCCCGTAGGGGGCGCAGATGCCGGAACAGACGTGGACGACGATTCCGGCAACGATGTCGACCCCGTGATCACGCAGGAGCAGCGGCAGATGCTGTTCGGCATGGCCAAGCGGTGCTTCGGCAGAGAGGAAGGCAACGCCGTCCTGAAGTCCATCCTCGGGGAGTTCGAGATCGAGTCCACCGTCAACATGCGCGAGTCCGTGTTCAAGAAGGTCCTGGACCGCCTCACTGAGGTGATCGAGGCCAAGCACGACTCCGATATGCAGGACGCCGCGGAAGGCCCGGTCACTGAGGTGGGCGCAGAGGATTGAGCTTAAGCAGTGCACCATTTTACGACAAGGCAGGTGGTCGATTTGTGGGTGGCTGTTCACGATCAGGTTCTCGGCACTAAGTCCCGGAAACTTGCGTCCGCCATCGGGTGCTCGCAGAATGAGGTTATCGGCATCCTGGTCCGGTTGTGGCTGTGGGGGCTGATAAATGCGGATAGAGATGGAAAGGTGCTGTATGTCGACGAAGCCGAAATCGCCGGGGCCTTGAGCCTCGGACACGCGCCCGGCATCGACCCGCAGACGGTGGTCGAACAGCTCGTTGAGTGCGGCTACCTGGATAGGACAGAGGATGGAATCTACATCCACGATTGGGCTGAGTGGCAGTCGTATTGGTACAGCCGGCTCGACCGGCGGGCGAAAGATTCCGAGAGGAAGCGCCGTGAGCGCGACGCGAAGCGCGGCGACACCAGCCCTGGCGAGGAGCCTGAACCGGCCAAGCCGAAAGAGAGCGTAACGTCCAAGGCGAAGCAGGCGGAGAAGTACGGCGAGGAGTTTGAGAAGTTCTGGAGCGTCTATCCGCTGAAGAAAGGGAAGGTAGAGGCCTTCAAGAAGTACAACGCCCGCCGGAAGGAAGGGCATACCGCAGATGATCTGCTCGCGGCTGCGGCCGCCTACGCCTCCGAGTGCCAGAGGTACAACACCGAGGACCGGTATAAGAAGCACGCCAAGACGTTCCTTGGAAGTGGGCTCCCGTTCCTTGACTATCTGCCGAAGGCCGGCGGAGCGCGTGAGGCCGTTGACGAGGAGAATCCATACGCTGACTGGAGAACGTGAGATGGAGAGCCAGATGGAACTGATACGACCGGTGGTGAAGGCCGCGGCCAAGGCCAACGTGCCGGAGGACGGAGACTATACCGACAGCGAGGGACTGCTTGTGTGCGGACGCTGCGGCACCCGCCGGCAGATCAGGATGGTCGTGCAGAGCCGGAATGGCCCCGTCGAGATGGTTGTCCCCGCCCTTTGCGAGTGCAGGGACGAGGAGCGCAAGCGCGAGGAGGCGGACAGGAAGCGGAAGGAGGATATGGAGGTCGTGAAGTCCATGAGGCGGCAAAGTCTCATGGACGAGCGGCTTCTCGGTGCCACGTTCGACAGCTTCCAGGTGACGGCTGACAACGCCCGCGTGCTGCGGCTGTGCAAGAGGTATGCCGAGGGATTTGACGAGATGCTGGAGAAGAACCAGGGGCTGCTGTTCCATGGGGAGACCGGCACCGGCAAGACGTTCGCTGCGGCGTGCATCGCAAACTACCTGCTGGCCCGGAAGGTCTCCGTCGTGATGACCTCGTTCGTGAAGCTGCTGTCCATGCAGAACCAGGACGACGAGCAGTTGATAGCCCGCATGAACCGGGCAAAGCTGCTCATCGTCGACGACCTCGGGGCCGAGCGGAGTACGGACTACGCGCTGGAGCGAGTGTACAACATCGTCGACAGCCGGTACCGGTCCAGGAGGCCGGTGATCTTCACGACGAACCTGAGCATGGTCGATATGAAGGGGAACACGGATGTCCGATTCTCCCGCATCTACGACAGGATATTCGAGCTGTGCTACCCCGTCACGTTTGCCGGGAAGTCATGGAGGAAGGCCGACGCCGCGAAGCGGTACGACGAGATGAAGGCGTTTTTGGAGGAATGAGCTTGGAGAAGTTATTCATCGACCGCGAGGATGACCGACTCGCCGTGGTCAGCATCCTTGCGAAGAACGGGTACACGGTGATGATCGGCCGGCAGAAGCGGCCGAACAAGAGCAAGAACGAGTGCTATGTCGGCTATGAACCCGGTCCCAGCACGCCGGCAGACATGGAGAAAGGAGGCGGCGCCTGATGATGTGCGGAGACATAGGCTTTGGGACATACGACTGTGCGTACAACATCATGCTCCCGTGGCTGACGAAGTTTCCATGGGAGGACGAGAGCGAGCGGCGTGGGAAGTATGTTGCCATAGACAAGTGCCTGCTGAAGGAGGTTGTCGGTCTGTGGGAGATGGGGATAAAAACGACCGGGTGCTGTTGCGGACATGGAAAGCCGGAGCTGGCGTTTATCGGCGTCGCGCCTGAGTACATCGAGCGCATGAAGGAACTTGGATATGCCGTGCAGCACAACCCGTGCCGCCCTGGAGACGAGGACTCGTTTGTGCCGAAAACTGCCATCGAGTACGGGGAGATCGACAAGGGATTCAACTGGTGGGACGAAAAGGAGGTCAGCGATGGCTGAGACACGGAAGAAGCTCGTATGTGGGTGCTTCGGAACGATTTACGATGCCGTGCTGAGCAAGAAGCCCGGTGTGATGACCGGTGACAGGAAAGACAGGACCGATGAGTGTATCGACGCTGTGGCGCAGCACATGAAAATCAACGCCGATGCCAACAAAGAGCACCCAGGCCGTTTTGGATATGTCTGGCCCGGCGTCGGGAAGCTCACCTGGGAGAGCGAGAAGAAGGAGGAGACAGCATGACCAACGGAGATAAAATCCGCGCCTCGACCGACGAGGAACTGGCTGAAAGTGATCTGATCTGCCCGTATGCAGACCCTGGAGAGTGCCTCGCGCATAATGACGTGAGCACAAGCTGTAGGGAGTGTGTGCGGCGGTGGCTGAAACAGGAGGCCGAGGAATGACAAAGAGCGTCAGCTTTGTAATCCCCGGAGAGCCGCAAGGCAAGGGCCGCCCCCGGTTCTCCACGCAGCGTGGCCGGGTCATCACCCGGACGCCAGACGAGACGGTGCTCTATGAGAATCTGGTAAAAACGGAGTTCCGGCAGCAGTGCCCGGGCGTCCGCTTCCCGGATGACGCCATGCTGGACGTGCGGGTGTACGCCTTCTACGCCATCCCGTCGTCTGTCAGCAAGAAGAAGCGGAAGGCCATGCTCGAAAAGAAGATACGGCCCACGAAGAAGCCCGACTTCGACAACATCGGCAAGGTGATCTGCGACAGCCTGAACGGTATCGCATATCGGGACGACGCCCAGGTGGTAGACGGCATGGTCCGAAAGTTCTATGCCGAGCATCCGCGGGTGGTCGTCACCATCAACGAAATCTGAACTTGGGAGGTAAGGAATGAGCTACAGACCGAAAAAGAGCTGGAGTAGCCGAAGGCTGACGACTGACCAGCCTGACTGCAACGTGAGCATGGCCCTAAACCTGTTCTTCGCCAAAGACAACGAGACGTGGGTCCGCAACGGCGGGCCATGGCCCGGGTGCGAGGACATCAAGCTCACGGACTTCATCCGCCTGGCGGCAAAGACCCTGGGCCTGTTCTCCTTGAAACTGCCGGAGGACGACCGTGACCTGGACGCGCTCATAACTGACATGATGGACGAAGGGCCGGAGGAGCCGGAGGGCATCCTCGCCATCATCCACACCGCCGGCTGGGCCTTCGCCGAGCTGCGTGAGCGGCTCAAGGCGTTCGAGGACACCGGCCTCACTCCAGATGATTTCGCCGCAGCCAAAGAAGCCCTCGACCGGGAGGGCCATTGCCCGGTATGTGGGGCGGAGATAGAGTACGGAGGGGACCAGGAGATCGTTGACGACGGCACGGTGGTCAGCTTCTCCTGCCCGAAGTGCGGTGCTCATGGCAAGGCTGGCTACGACCTGGTGTTCGATGCCTACTACGACGTGAAGAAGGGGGACCGGTCATGAATATCCCGAGCGCAGTCAAAATCGGCGGTGTCACGTATACCGTCGAGATCACCGATAAGCTGGACCTTGGAAAGGTCAGCTACTCCGGCGAGATCGACTACTGCAACCTCGCCATCCGTGTATGCCCGAACGCCCAGAAGAAGATGGAGGTCGACTTCCTCCACGAGCTGATGCGCGGCATCTATGAGCACCTCGGCTACGACCAGCACGACGAGAAAAAGATAGACGAGCTTGCCCACGCCCTCTACATGGTGATAGAGGATAACCCCGATATGTTCAACACTGAAAAGATCGACAGCACGAAAGGAGAATGACAATGGATAGCACGTACACCCTCTCGCTGAGCGGCGAGACCTTCAACAACCTGAAGATGGACTTCGAGCAGATGCTCCAGAATCTCCTGACGGAGATGAAGAAGCGCGGCTCCCAGGACGGCAGCCTGACGATCAAGCTGAACGTGACGCTCACGCCCGGCCAGGCCCGTGACCTCCAGTCCGCCACGGACGGCGCCATGCGCGACATCACCAAGCCCCTGTTCACCCATAAGATGAGCACGGTCATGCAGCTCAAGGACGAGCGCAGCGGACAGCAGGGCGGCAACTTCGAGCTGGTGTGGGACGAGGAGACCGGCGAGTGGGTCATGAGGGAGATCGACAACGGCCAGACCTCCATCTTCGACCACGAGGACGGCGTCTATGAGGCCGAGTACACCGAGGCCGACCAGGAAGTCATGGACGGCGCTCCCGGCCTGCCGGAGCCCGTCGAGAACGGCCTGCCGGCGCCTGACGACGACTACGGCTACGACGAGCCGGACGCGGACGAGTAAGAGACCAGAAGGAAAACTGAACGGGAAGTGTGCCTTGCCCCTCCGGGGGCGAGGCGCTTCGCCGGTCGTGTTTTATCGAGGAGGAACGCTATGGGAAAGGGCAAGATGTACACCATCCAGGAGGACAAGCTGGAGGCTATGCTGACCGAGGCTGCGCGGCGTGGTGCAGAGGCCGGCGTTTCCGCCTACATCGAGACGGCTGCCAAGCACCACAGCGAGAGAAGCCGGGACGCCTTCAACGCCACGAAGGTCCTGCTGAAAAAGTACCGGGATTTCAAGGTCATGGCCGAGAAGGCCGTCGTCGACGCCGACAGCATCGAGGAGGACGCCGACTCGCCGGAGTACCTTGTCGATGTCATCAACCAGCTCATGCAGTACGGTGTCGATAAGCGCGAGCTCGACATCGTGAGCAACAAGAAGCGGGTGTACCGGACTGTCGCTCTCATGCGCCACGTCGACACGATGATCGAGGCGTACCGGGTACGCTGCGCCCGTTCGCTGAACCAGGATGAGCAGCGCCGGTACCGGGTCGTCTACGCCCTGTTCATCGCGGACGAGCCGACATCGACCTATGACCTCGCCGAGGAGGAGCACATCGGTCTGACGACCCTGTATGCCACGATAAACAAGGCGTACAGCGATCTCGCCGTCCTGTTTTTTGGGGCCGACGGGCTGTGGATTGAAAAAAGACCGAATTGCGTCCGAAAAAACGGCGTGCTATGATGTAGGCGGTCAAACCGCGAGTTTGGCTGCTCATTCCTTCCCAGGAGTGCTCCACGGGGTCCTGCCGCCCCGTGGAGTGTTCCGAGGGGAGGATATTTTTTGGGAAGGAGAGGTGTTATGGCTAAACACATCGAGGTCGTAACGCTGAAGGTGAGCGAGCTGTCGACGGGATTTGGCAACCCCCGAAAGATTCGCAAGAAGAACCGGGAGGAGCTTGAGCGGTCGCTGGACATGTACGGAGACTTTGGGGTCATCGTCATCGACGAGGAGAACAACATCATCTCCGGCAACCAGCGCGTGAAGGCCCTCGCAGCGAAGGACCCGGATGCTGAGGTATTATGCAAGCGCCTGTGTGGGTACAGCGAGGCAGAGTTGCGCTGTATCAACATCAAGGCGAACACGCACGCCGGTGAGTGGGACCTTGACCTGCTCGCCGACTGGACGGCAGACCTGAACGTCGACCTGGGGATAGACCCGAAGGCGTCGAACCCGGGAGACAGGAAGGTGAAGAACATGGAGCTGATCAGGTACGAGAAGTACGACTACGTTCTCATCGCCTGTAAGAACGAGGTGGACTACCTGAACCTGATACGGTTGCTGGGCATCGAAAATGCGAAGGTGCCCATAGCCAAGCGGCGGAAGATAAAGGCCCGGGCCGTATGGTTCGACGACATCGCCGCGCAGATCATCCCGAAACAACCGGCCTCGGACGCCGAAACGAAAAAACTGGAGGAAGAGCAATGATAGGAGTTCTCATTACCGGGTGCTCGATGCACTCTGCTGACCTGATTTCCGTGCTGCGGGACAACTACGACGGCGAGGAGATTCACGTCGTCGGTATCAACTGCGAGGACACCGCCCTGCTTCGCAAGGGTGTGGACGCCGGCTACGTCGTCCCCCGCATCACCGAGCCTGACTACATCCCGACCGTCATCGACATCTGCAAGAAGGAGCACGTGGATGTCGTTTTCCCGTTCATCACTGCTGAGCTGCCGATCATGGCGGCCAACAAGGAGGAGCTGGAGGAGAACGGCATCAAGGTGTCCGTCTCCAGCATGGAGTCCCTGCTGATGGCTGGTGACAAGGTGCTGCTGGGGAAGATGTACCCGGACCTGATGCCCCGGCAGACCACGGTGTCGTCCGTAGCCGAGGCGGTCGCGTTCGCAAAGGACGTGGGCTACCCGGAAAAGAAAATCTGCTGCAAGCTGCCCGACCGCTGCGGCGGCCTCGGCTTCAGCGTGGTGGACGAGGAGAAGGGCCTGGACATGACGCTGTTCAACAAGTTCGGCCTGAACCGCTACATCACCTTCGACATGCTGACCGCGCTGATTCAGCACCACGAGGGCGACATAATCCTTCAGGAGTACGAGGAGGGCGAGGATTACAGTATGTGCTGCCTCGCGGAGAAAGGGAAGCTGCTGTACGGCCTCGGCTTCAAGGCGTCCCTGATGGCCTTCGGCTCTGCCATGTTCGCTGAGATATGCCAGAACGAGCAGGCGCTCAAAATCTCCGAGCAGATTATTGCGGACACCGGCCTGGACGGCAACCTGTGCTGCGACTTCATGCTGAAGCCTGATGGCACCGTGAAGCTGCTGGAGGTGAACCCCCGGCTGAGCGCCACGCTGCCGTTCATCGCCAAGGCCGGCCTGAACCTGCCGTACCTGCGGTGCCTCCAGCTCCTCGGGCGCGATGTCAAGGACCGCAAGTTCGACATCAACTACGCGCTCCGCATGAGCAAGAACTATGAGTCCGAGTACTTCGTTTAACATCTACTGCATGTCGTACCGGCGGCCCAACGCCATCCTGACCAAGAACTGCTTCGAGTACTGCACCTACGTGGTGCGGGAGGAGGAGGCGGATGCGTACAGGGCCGCTGGCATCGACGATATGCTCGTCATCCCCGATGGCGCCGTCAGGAGCTTCATGTCGACGCTGTACTGGATCATCGAAAACACGCCGGAGCCTGTGATCTTCGTCGCAGACGACGACATCGAGCAGTTCGTGTACCGCCTGGACACGACTGCGTACATCCAGGGTGAGGACGGGCAGCCGGACAAGGAGACGATAACCGCCGAGGTGGAGAGGATAGCCCAGCTGATCTCCGACCTCGGCATCGGCTATGCCTTCGAC
Organism: uncultured Oscillospiraceae bacterium; assembly: GCA_947628315.1. Classification (GTDB taxonomy): domain Bacteria; phylum Bacillota; class Clostridia; order Oscillospirales; family Oscillospiraceae; genus Enterenecus. Next base: position 43,077 of record CANQZJ010000006.1, on the reverse strand, counting down.
CAGAACTCCATCGCGCCGTATGCCTACGACCAGGAGTTCAAGTTCGTCGGCGTCCCCGGCCACCTGCGGTGGATAAATAAGGCCGCGTTCAAGGCCACCTACGACCCGGCAGACCCTGCGGCGTCCGACGTGGACATGATGATGCAGGAGCTGCTCAAGAACCGGGTGATACTCCAGCCTCGCTACATCTGTGTGAAGGCAAGCATGGACACGAACGATGGAGCGGCCCGGACGAGGAAGGGGCACCTCGTTCTGATAGATGCCCTGAAAAATAAATGGGGGAAGTACTATGGGTATAACCACAAACGAAACATCCCGCAGATTCTCGTCAAACGCTGATTCTGCGGTCTACACGTTCGACCGCGCAGCCCTATACAACAACATCTCCAGGCTTGGAAAAGCGTTCACATCGCTGTACACGAATTTCCAAATAGCGTACAGCTTCAAAACCAACTACCTCCAGCAGATATGCGAGGATGTTGGCATGAACTGCATGGCCGAGGTCGTCTCTCCGTATGAGTACTCCTACGCGCAGGCGCTTGGGTATCTGCCTGAGTGCATCGTCTACAACGGGGTCATTCCCGACCCGGAGGAGAAGTTCGAGCTGGCCCGTGCCGGAGGCTACGTCAACGTGGACAACATCGAGGAATACCAGGCGCTGTCCAGGCTCGCCGGAGAGCTGCACAAGCCCATCTGCCTGGGCGTCCGGGTGAACTTCGATGTGGGGAACGGTCTCTGCTCCCGGTTCGGCGTCGACATCAACGGCGAGGAGTTCAAGACGCTCATGGAGGAGATCAGGCAGGACGAGTTCGTGAAGCTGCGCGGCTTCCACTGCCACATCGGCACGTCCCGCCAGGCGATCTACTGGAAGCGCAAGGTGGACACGATGATCTGGCTGGCGAAGGAGTACGGCGCGGCGTACCTGGACCTGGGCGGCGGGATGTTCGGCAAGATGCCGGCGGCCCTGGCCGGCCAGTTCTCCGATTACGTCGGGGAGTTCGACGAGTACGCCGAAGTGGTGGCCCGGACCATGAAGGATGCCTTCCCGGACGAGAGGGTGAAGCTGATCCTGGAGCCCGGGACGGCCCTGGTGGGGAACACGTTCGAGCTGGAGGCCCACGTCGTCAATATCAAGAACGTCCGGGGCAAGACCTACGTCACCCTGGACTGCACGTCAAACCACATCGGGATGCTGTGCGAGTGCCGGGAGATCACCTATCGGGTGGTGCCGACCGGGGACGGTGATGTGGTCCACGTGGAGGACGCCACGCTGGCCGGAAGCACCTGCCTGGAGTATGACTACATCCGGCAGCACTTCACGGACGACATCCGCGTGGGCGACACCATCATCTTCGAGAACGTCGGCGCATATTCCATAAGCGCGTCCCGGCAGTTCATCGTCCCGCGGCTAGCCGTCCTGGATAAGCACACCCGCGAGGTGCTGAGGTACCCGGAGAAGGAGGAGGATATGTTCCTCCCGAGTGGAGGCAGGTACGTGATCTCCGATAGGGGCGTCTCGATCTACGGCCGTACCGCGCCAGACCACGGAGAGATCAACGCTGCGAATCTCTCTGGACACATCATGTAGTAGTTCGCTTGACGCTCGCACACTATATGTGGTAGAATATACTTACCAAAAAACCATCACTATGGGAGGGATGTTTGCCACATGAGCTACCCGGTAACGAAGAATGGGTACAGTATGTACGAGATGTCGTCGATGATTCAGAAGGCGATACGGAGGAGCGATGTGCCGCACGCGGCATACGCCGCCAATGAGCTGTCGGTGAAGTACCGAAAGTATCTATGGCGGCGGCTCCTGACCGTATCGGCCGAGGACTGCTACGGCATCATCACCAAGGAGATCGTCGCGCTGGAGCAGGCCGACGAGATCGTGAACGCCAACTATAAGCCCGGAGAAACGAACGACCTCTTTATTGCAAAGGCGGTCGTTTTGCTATGTATGGCCCGGAAGAACAGGGATGCCGATTACGTCGCCTGCAACTTCATGTGGAACGACCGGCCGCTGACGGATGAGGAGTATGACGAGTTCGTCGACTACGAGGCGGTCGAGAGGCTGAAGGAGGTAGACCAGTTCCGGGTGCCGGACTATGTGTTCGACTGCCACACGGCCCGCGGGCGGGCCAGGGGCGCTACGAGGATGGACTTCTTCCGCGAGGAGAACGAGGCGCTGGTCCCGCACCAGTACAACCTGTTCGACAATGGCGACTTCGGTGGCTGGTACGGGAAGAAGCGCGAGGAGGGGAAGCTGTCCAGATCTGACGAGGCCCGGCTGAGGAAGTTCCAGGCCGGGAAGGAGACTGACCCCACGCACAACGGGACGGTTTGGCCGCCTGACATGCGCGGGGAATGAGCTGAAGAAGGAAGCGAGGGGGCGTCCGGTAGCGGGCGCCCTCTTTCTGCATGGAGGAAGGTATGACATACGATCTGGTGAACTGCTCGCTGGTCCCCGCGGAGGAGTGGGAGGCCATGATCGCGGAGTTCAGTGAGCGCGGAGAGTTCTGCAACGCCATCTGGAGGGCCTACGACGTGGGCGTCAGGGGGTGGCTGAAAGAGGCGGAGGAGTTCTGCATCGGGAAGGAGAGGCAGCTTGCCTTCCGGGTGGACGGGAACCTCGTAGGGGTGGCGCGGGTGACACCGGCCCCCAGGAATGAGGCGAACGGGAAGGTCGGCTACTACATCAGGCCGTCGAAGCGCGGCAGGCTGTATGCCCCGGTCCTGCTCCGGCTCATCGAGGACTACTGCAAGGCATGGAGGGTCGAAAACATCACGGCTGTCACGGACGCGGAGAACACGGCGTCCATTCGTTCGCTGACAGCGGCCAGATGGCTTCTGACAGGTCGTAGTTTCCCGTGGAACGATGGCCGTCTTGGGCTTGAGTTCATGCCCGAAAAATAGGAGGACGGGCGTCGGAGGGAGGCGATGAGCTTGCCCGGTCGAGAGGAAAACCTGAAGCCGGTACGAAGCACGGAAGAAGCAAGAGAGCGCGGCAGAAAGGGCGGAATCAAATCTGGAGAGGTTCGTCGCAAGAAAAGGAGCATGAAACAGGCGGCGAAAATGCTCCTGGACATGCCCGTCGGCATTGATTCTGTCTCTGAGCAGATGGCGCAGATATTCGGCATAGAGGAGGACGACCTGACCAACCAGATGGCCCTGGTCGTTTCCGTGTTCAAGGAAGCCCTGAATGGTAATATTCGGGCGGCGGAGTTCCTGCGGGACACCGCCGGGGAGAATCATAGCAGCAACCGTCAGTATGCGCTCGAGAAGCGCGAGGCTGACCGGCGGGATGCTGAGTTCGAGTACAGGAAGCAGAAGGAGGCTGGCCTCGAATATGAGATCGAAGATATGGACGAGATCGAGGGAGTGATATACGGTGGCGAAGCAGTCGAACAAGGTCGTCCAGAAGGTAGACCTGACGCAGATACCGCGCCGCAAGACGATACCGTACCGCTTCAGTGATAAGCACATCGAGTACATCCGGCGATGTCAGTTCTGCACGTTCAACTTCCTGGAGGGCGCCGTCCGTTCCGGCAAGACCGTCGACAACATCTTCGCCTTCGCCCATGAGCTGATGACAACGCCCGACCGCATCCACCTGGCCACCGGGAGCACGATGGGCAACGCGAAGCTGAACATCGGGGATGCGAATGGCTTTGGCCTTGAGTGGATATTCCGGGGCCAGTGCCATTGGGGCAAGTATCACAACCTGGATGCCCTGATCGTGAAGGGGCCGTCGACCAACTTCAGGTCGAAGGTCGTCATCTTCGCTGGGGCCGGCAACCAGTACAGCTACCAGAAGATTCGTGGTAACTCCTACGGCATGTGGATTGCCACGGAGATCAACCTGCACCACGACAACAGCATCAAGGAGGCGTTCAACCGGCAGCTCGCCGCGAAGCGCCGTAAAATCTTTTGGGACCTGAACCCGTGCCACCCGAAGGCGAAGATATACACCGACTACATCGACAAGTACGCGGAGCTGGATAAGGCCGGGAAGCTGCTTGGCGGCTACAACTACCAGCACATGACGATCTTCGACAACATCAACATCACGAAGGAGCGCATTGACGAGATCGTCAGCCAGTATGACCCCGGCAGTATATGGTACATCCGGGACATCCTTGGCAAGCGCAGCATCGCTGAGGGCCTGGTGTACCCAAAGTTTGCCGCCATAGCATCGTCCGAGAACCCGTACCTGATGATCACCGTCCAGCAGGCGCGGCAGATGTGCGACAGCGGCCAGACGCTGCAAATCGTCATAGGCGTGGACTTCGGAGGCACAAGCTCCGGCCACGCCTTTGTTTGTACCACGTCCACCATCGGGAATGAGAAGCTCCTGGCGCTGTCCTCGGAACTGCACAAGGACCCGGACATCGACCCGGAGGCGCTCGGGGAGCTTCTGGTATCGTTCGTCATGCGGATGATTCAGACCTACGGCTACGTCACCCAGGTCTACTGCGACTCGGCAGAGCCGGTGCTCATCCGGGGCATACGCAAGGCCTTGGCCCAGCACGCCCTCGGCAATATCCCCGTGAGCTACGCGCTCAAGACCAGGATCAACGACCGTATCTTCACCATGACCAGCCTGACGGCGCAGGACAGGTTCCTGTACACGACCGACTGCGAGACCCTGGTGGACGCCCTGCGGACGGCCACATGGAACCCGAAGCGCATCGAGGTCATGGAGCGCCTGGATGATGGCACGTCGGACATCGACTCGCTGGACGCCTTCGAGTACACCTACGAGAGGGACATCCGCTACTACGTGAGCGAGCAGGCCATGAGAGACTACCACGACGGGAATGGACAGGTGGTGCAAGAATGAATGTGTTCAACATGATAAGAAAGGGGCTGAGTAAGCTGTTTGGGAAAGCGAAGATAGGCAGCACCTTCGGCATCGACATCGCAATATCCTCCCGCATGGAGGCCGCGATGAAGCTATGGGCTGACATGTACGAGGACGAGCCCGCCTGGAAAAGCGAAAAGGACGGCATGTTCACGACCAACACCCCGGCCGCCCTGGCCGCTGAGGTGTCACGTCTCGTGACAATCGAGATGAAGTCTACGGTGGCCGGCAGCCCGCGGGCCGACTTCATCAACGAACAGTATCAGCCCGTCATCGACAAGGTGCGGAACTTCACGGAGTACGCTTGCGCCAAGGGTGGCGTCGCCCTGAAGCCGTTCATCTCCATTGTAGGCGATAAGGCAAAGATTGGCGTGACCGTGGTCCAGCCGGAGGACTTCTACCCGGTTGACTTCGATTCCGACGGCGACGTGACATCGGCCGTGTTCACGGAGTACCGGTACATCGGCAACAAGAAGTACACGCGCCTGGAGTATCACCGGCTGGACGGCAACAGGCTGACCATCACGAATAAGGCCTTCTGCATCTATGTGAGCGAGGTGTCTGGCACCAATGATGACGCCCTCGGCAACGAGGTGTCCCTGGCAGAGGTTCCTGAGTGGGCCAACATCGCCCCGGTCATCGAGATCGCGGACGTTGAGCACGCCCTGTTCGCATACTTCAGGATGCCGTTCGCCAACCACGTCGAGCCGCGGTCGCCGCTCGGGGTTTCGATCTACTCGCGGGCCATCGACCAGATCAAGAAGGTCGACCGCCAGTGGTCCGAGATACTCTGGGAGTACGAGGGCGGCGAACTGGCCGTCCACGCCCCGACCAAGCTGTTCGCCAGGACCAAGTACGGCATGCCCATCCTGCCCGCCGGCAAGGAGCGGCTGTACCGTACCATCGAGAGCGACAAGATGGAGAAGGCCGACGTGTTCAACCCGGCGTTCCGGGACAGCTCGCTGTTCAACGGCCTGAATAAGATGCTCATGCGCGTGGAGTTCCTGTGCGGGCTTGCCTACGGCACGATCTCCGACCCGCCCGACATCGAAAAGACTGCCACCGAAATCCAGCACTCGAAGCAGCGGTCGTACTCCACCGTGAGCGACATCCAGAAGGCCCTGCAAAAGGCCCTTGAGCATCTGGTGTACTCCATCGACACCCTCGCCACGCTGTACGAGCTGGCCCCGGAGGGCAAGTACGAGGTCACGTTCGAGTTCGACGACTCCATCATCGTGGACGCCGAGGCCGAGCGCCTGCGCGATCAGCAGGAAGTGGCTGCCGGGCTCATGAAGAAGTGGGAGTTCCGGGTGAAGTGGTACGGCGAGACCGAGCAGAAGGCCAAGGAGATGGTGGGCGAGGAGGACGAGCAGACCGACGACGAAATCCTGAAGCTCATCCAGACCCAGGCTGCCGTGAACGCCAACAAAGCACCCGGCAATGAAGAGGGCGGCGGCGAGGAGGCCGGCGAGAGCGAGAAGTAGGTGATGCCCTATGCTTAGTGCCGCATACCTGACCGGCGTCTCCACCGAGGTGGTCGAAATCTTCGCTGAGGTCGAACAGGAGATCACCGCAGACGTGGCCCGCCGCATCCTCCGCATGGGGAGTATCACGAGCGCATCGAAGTGGCAGATACAGCGAGCGCAGCAGCTTGGCCTGTTATCCCAGGATGTCGTGGGCGCCCTGTCCGCCGCCACCGGAAAATCGAAGCGGACCGTCAGCAAGCTCATGGCAGAGGCCGGCGTGAAGTCGCTGGCCTACGATGATGCCATCCACCGGCTGGCCGGCCTCGAAGTCATCCCCCTCGCGGAGTCCCCGGCGATGCAGGCCATCCTGCTCCAGGGAGTAGACTCCACGATGAAACTCCTCAACAACTTCACCAAGACGACTCTAGGTGCGTCAAACAGCGCGTTCATCGCTTCTCTGGACAAGGCCTTTATCAAGATACACTCTGGAGCATACTCGCCACAATCGGCCATCCACGCGGCCATACGCGAGCTTGCTTCCGGCGGCGTCACGTCGATAGCATACGGCGGCAACCGGTCGATCTCCATCGAGGGGGCCGTCCGGCGCTGTGTGACCACCGGCGTGAATCAGTCCGTGGCCAAGCTCCAGCTCGCCCGTATGGAGGAGACTGGGACCAACCTGGTGGAGACCAGCAGCCACGCCGGGGCGAGGCCGACCCACGCAGAGTGGCAGGGCATGGTGTTCATGCTCGAAGGCTCGTCCCGGGAGTACGGCAACTTCTACCGGGAGACCGACTACGGGAGCGGAGACGGGCTGTGCGGCTGGAACTGCTACCACAGCTTCTTCCCGTTCTACGAGGGGCTGTCCACACGGTCCTTCTCCCATGACCCGGCGGCAGATGCCGGACGGAACAACGATGAGGAGTATCTCCGCCAGCAGAAGCAGCGGTACTATGAGCGGCGCGTCCGGGAGGCCAAGAGGGCCTGCACCGTCTACGACGCGGCCGTCAAAGGGGCCGCTACGGCAGGGGAGGAGGCGGCATACAGGGAGGACTTCACCAACGCTTCCGTGCTCCTGAAACGGCGCGAGGCTGCTCTGCAAGAGTACCTGGATAAGACCGGGCGCCGGCGGCAGCGCGAGCGTGAGATGGTCGGCGGCTTCAACCGCAGCGTGAGCAGCAAGGCTGTGTGGGCCAACAGGAAGGCCCAGCGTACATGATGGAACGAGCGGCGTGAGAGCGCCGCTTTTTTCATACCCGCAACCCTGTCCTGGGGCATGACGGTTAAACCGCCCTGTTCTCCTACCGGCGGAGATATAAATGCCGGTTGAGCAAATGTCGGAGTGAACCGACGATTAAAAAAATCTGCAAGAAAGGTAGGATCAAACACATGCTCGAATTTCTGAAGGAACTCTTTGGCACCACGGAGGATGGCCAGGCAGAGGCCCTGACACTCGAACAGCTCGAAGCGAAAATCGCGGCCGGCGGCGATAAGTTCAAGATCGTGAACATCGCTGACGGCGGCTACATCGCCAAGGAGAAGTTCGACAAGAAGGACCTGGAGCTGAAGGCCGTCCAGAAGCAGCTCTGCGAGGCGAACGACACCATCAAGTCCTACACGGACATGGACATCGACGGCATCAAGAAGTCCGCCGAGGAGTGGCAGAAGAAGTATGAGGACGACACCGCTGAGCTGAAAAACCAGCTCGCCGCAAAGGAGACGGAGTTTGCCGCCCGCAGTTACCTTGCCCACTTCAAGTTCGCAGACCCGCTGGCCGAGGAGGTCATCTTCGGCAAGTTCATGGAGAAGAAGTTTGCCCGCGAGAACGAGAAGTTCCTGGGCGCTGATGACTTCATGGCCGAGATGAAGAAGGACCATCCCACGTTCTTCGTCCCGGACGAGCCGACACCCGCCCCCGCACCTGAGCCCGCGCCTGCTCCGACTCCTGTGCCGGCGCAGCCCAAGCCGTACTTCGCCCCCCAGCAGCCCCCTGCACCCTCCGAGAAGAAGCGCAGCCTGCGGGAGATCATGAAGTACCACAACGAGCACCCCAACGAACCGATCAAATTCGACTGACAGAAAGTGAGGTATAACCCATGCCCGGAATTTTCGACAGCAAGATTTTCAACGCGGAGGTGTTCGAGCAGTATGTTGCTCGCATCCCCAACACCAAGCGGACCGAGCTGGTGCGCTCCCGTGCCATCGCCCCCCGCCCCGATCTGGCCACCCTGATGTCCGACGAGGTGGGCGGCAACTACATCACCACGCCCCTGCGTGGCCTGATCAGCGGCTCCAAGCCCGTCAACTACGACGGCAAGACCGACATCCCCACCAACAAGACCGTGACCTTCCGGCACAGCCGCGTGGTCGTCGGCCGTGCGAACTCCTGGACGGAGAGCGACTTCAGCTACGACATCACCGGCGGCCAGGACTTCCTGGAGAACGTCGCCCAGCAGATCGCTGAGTACTGGCAGGAGATCGACCAGGACACCATCCTGAACATCCTGTCCGGCATCTTCAGCATGTCCGACACCGAGGGCCTGAAGTTCGTCAACGCGCACACCCTGGACATCTGCGCGGTCGAGAACTCCGAGAAGGTCGTCGGCCACATGGACGGCACCACCCTGAACACCGCCATGCAGAAGGCGTGCGGTGACAACAAGGGTGCGTTCTCCCTGGTGATCATGCACTCCACCGTCGCCACGAACCTGGAGAACCTGAAGCTGCTCACCTACATGAAGTACAACGACGCCAACGGCATCGAGCGCGACATCGGTCTGGCGACCTGGAATGGCCGCATCGTCCTGGTGGACGATGGCATGCCTTCCGTGGAGAGCGAGATCACCGCTGAGGTCAAGGGCGTCTACACCATCAAGGTGAGCACGCAGTTCGTCTCCGGCGACACCGTGACCATCGGCGGCGTGAAGTACACCTTCGGTGAGGCCACCGACGCTGGCAAAAAGACCCTGGCCGTGGGCGAGTCCGCCAACGATCAGGCGGCTGCCCTCCAGACCGTCCTGGCCACGCAGTACGCCGGCACCTTCGCCGTCACCGTCGCCACCGATACCGTCACCCTGACGCAGATCATCGGCGGCACCGGCGATAAGCCCTCCAACTCCCAGACCGGTACTGGCAAGGTCACTGTCGCCCAGACCACCCCTGGCGTGGCCCGCGTGGTCGTGACCGCCTTCACGACCTACGTCCTGGGCAACGGCGCCATCGAGTTCACCGACTGCGGCGCGAAGGTACCCTACGAGGTGGCGCGTGACGCCAAGACCAACGGCGGCCAGGACACCCTGTACAGCCGCCAGCGGCACTGCTACGCCCCCTACGGCATCTCCTTCATCCAGAAGGAGATGAAGGCGCTGTCCCCCACCGACGCCGAGCTTGCCAACGGCAAGAACTGGGAGCTGGTCAACAGCGTCGAGGAAGAGGGCAAGCAGTACATCGACCACAAGGCCATCCCCATCGCCCGCATCCTGTCCCGGGGCTGATTGCCCGGAGGTGGCGGCATGGCGTACATCAACGAGACGTTCTACAATACCAAGTTCTGCGGCCGGCCGATACCGGCCGCAGACTTCCCTCGTCTGGCCGACATAGCCTCCGACGTTATCGACAGCATCTGCTATATCAAGCCGGAGGGAGAAATCCTGACCGACAAGAGATTCAAGCGGGCTGTCGCCTACCAGCTCGAACTGCTCTATGAGCAGGGCGGGGTGGATGCCATCACCGGCTCGTCCGAGCTGTCGCAGACTGGCGGGAGCGAGTCCCTTGGTGATTACAGCGTGTCCGGCGGTGGCTCCGGGTCCGCCGCAGACGGCTCTGCCATGAAGGTCGTCAACGGCATCCCGATCTCCCCGCTGGCGTATGCGCTGCTCGAACAGCTCGGTCTCATGCAGAGATGGGCATACGCCGGATTCCGGGAGCCGAGGGAGTGGTGATATGGCGACGAAAAGGATGCTGCCGCACACCGTCACCCTGTACAACTACGTCGGAGAGGAGAATGACCGGGCGCAATACCAGCCGACGGTCATCCGCCACTGTTATGCCCCGCTGAAGGTTGGCGTTGTTGCGAGCAACCCCGGCAGGCGGTCCTCCGATTCGGGAGACCTCTACATCTTCGATGGGAGGAGCAAGGCGTATTCCCCTGACGGCTCTGCGCGAACGTATCTCCCGCATGATAAATGGATGGCCTCGGAGGAGAAGGATAAGTACTGGACGCTCTCGGACGACGGCAGGGACTTCTACAAGGTCACTGACCGGGACGACCGGGTGTCCATCCGCAGCTTCTCCCACAAGGTCGCCGGGACCAAACGGATGTGGCATTTCGAGGTGAGCGGCAAATGAAGTACAGGCTCGTGATCCACACCGAGGCTTGCATCAGCAGGCACAAACCGTACTACGCGGCCGCGCAGAAGTGGCTCGACAGCGAGGTGCTGAAAGACTGCGGCCCGTTTGTCCCGTTCCGCACCGGCAACCTGATGAACAGCGGCAACACCGGCACTGTCATCGGGAGCGGCCAGGTCATCTACAACGCGCCGTATGCCAAGCCGAACTACTACGGCGTCGGCAGGAACTTCTCGAAGGAGAAGCACCCGCAGGCGTGCGCTCAGTGGTTTGAGAAGGCAAAGGCCGTGAAGTTGAAGTCCTGGAATGACGGCGTGAACAAGATCGCCAACGGAAGGTGAGGGCTGAAATGGCAGACAGGATTTTTACCAATGATGGCGTTCTGATCTCCAAAGTCATGCGCGATCTGATAGCGTCCTGGCCCGAGATACCCGTGAAGCTGCTCGTTGAGGACCCCGGCAGGGAGTGCCCCTGCATGGTCCTCCAGCAGCTCTCCGCGGCGGAGAGGCTGAAAACCTACGTGAACGGCTCCTATATCGGCGTCTGGAACTTTGCCGTGTACGTCCGCATCAACGCGGAGGACACGGCTACCAGATTCGATGCTGTGAGCATCCTGGAGGAGCTTGGCTCGTGGCTGTCCGAGAAGGACACTGACGGACGCTACAAGAGGTTGCCCGAAATCGACGAGACGAGGGCGGCCACGAAGATCGAAATGACCACCACGCCCTCCATCGCCAACCGAGGGGACGATGGGGTGGAGGACTATCAGGCGCTGTTCTCCCTCGAATACAAAGCCAGGAGGTAACGCAATATGCCCACTGCACCCGCTAATGATCTCGTAATGAGATACCAGCTCGCCAGCTACATGAAGTGTCTGCTCGGCGAGGAGGACAAGCCGGACGGCAAGTTCCACCTGATCGGTGAGGGCTTCACGTCGTTCCCGGAGTCCAAGAACCCCCAGGAGTACACCCGCAAGTACATCAACTACCAGACCGAGAAGTCTGACGTTATCGGCTACTCTCCCTCCGTCGAGTACAGCTGCGACTGCATCTCCGGCGACCCCGTGGTCAAGGAGATCGTGGCTATCACCGATGGCGAGCTGGTCGGCAACGCCACGCACCGGCAGGTGGTCAACGTCAACCTGTGGGAGAAGGGCGAGGACGGCAAGTGCCCCGCTGTGATGCGCGAGTACGCCATCATCCCCGGCGGCAAGGGCGACGGCACCGAGGCCCTGATCTACACCGGCACGTTCAAGGCCGCTGGTGACATCACCACCGGCAAGTTCGACACGACGACCTGCGAGTTCACCGCAGACGGCGCGGACTGACGATTGCAGCGGGGGTCTGATGGCCCCCGCTGTCCTATGACATGAAAGGAGCTATGAGCACATGAGCCAAGCTGAAACCATCTTCCGCTATAACGGAGCTGAGTACGAGTTCGACGTTGCCGACGCTGAAAGCTCGGAGCGTCTGGAGACCGCCCTGGCCAATATGGACAAGGCGGAGAAGGCCGCCCCACGGGACGGCAAGGTGTCCGCGATCATACGTGCCCACTGCAAGCTCATCAAGGCGTTCTTCGATGATTGCTTTGGAGAGGGCGCTGGGGAGGCCGTCTGCGGCACCAAGGACAACGTGAACGAGTGCTATGCCGCATACGACGCCTTCCTGAAAATGGTGAGCGTCCAGCGTGCAGGCATCGTGAGCGCGAAGAATACGTTCGCCAAGTACTCCAATCGGTCCCGGCGGAAGCCGAACCAGCCGCACGCCATCCCGGCCCCGGCCAATGCGCGGCCCGGCCGTAATGGCAATGGCGGCAAGAAATGAATCTGCTGCTCGATACCCTGCCGGACTATGTGACGATAGACGGCAGGGAGTACCCCTTCGATGCCGACTTCAGGACGTTCATCATCATGGAGAAAATCCTGGACGATAAGACGAAGGACAACCGGCAGCGCGTGCTCGACCTGATTGACCTGTTCTACACGGACGAGCAGCCGCCGGACCCCCAGGCGGCCATCGAGGAGATACTTACCATGTATCGCTGCGGAGGCCCGCCGGAGCCTCCCAGAAAGGCCAGGAAGAACGGCAACATCGAGATAGGCCAGAAGCCTGTGTTCGACTACGAATACGACGCCCCGTACATCTACGGGGCGTTTTTGGCGCAGTACGGCATCGACCTGAACGACATCGAGTTCCTGCATTGGTGGAAGTTCCAGGCGCTGTTCCGCAGCCTGAACAGCAGCAACAAGATAGTTGAGATCATCAGCTATCGAAGCACAGACCTCGGCAAGATCAAGGACAAGGCCGAGCGGAACCGCATCGCCCGGCTGCAACGCATATATGCCCTGCCGGAGAAGCTGACCGTCGAAGAGCGCATAGCGATGGCCGGCGCCGCATTTGGAGGTGCCTTTTGATGGATAAGCCCGAAGTCGAGAGGAAGTGGATTCGCTGCCCGCACTGCGGCGCGAAGCACAGCCTCTATTCCAACGCCGCGGAGTGCCACGGCGTTTTCCTCCTCTGCACCAGAGGGTGCAAGCAGGAGTTTGAGCTGGTCATCGAGGATGGTGTGCAGCTCAACCCGGATGATCTGGCAACGTCTTGAAAAATCATCCAGCGTCCAGTATAATACTTGCAATAGTGCGGTTGTGGAGGTTTGTGTCATGGCGGCTATTGCGAAGTTTGTATCGTATGACGGTGGTATAGCTTTCTCTGCGTCCTCGCTGAAAATACAGAAGCGTGATGAGGACCGTGGGAGGATCATGCCTGTGGCGGAGATTGCGGCCCTGGAGGTTTCCGAGCCTCTTTTCGGGGACGATGGTAGTATCACCGTCCTGCTGAATGGAGAGCGGTTGGCATCCATGGAGAACACCTTGTATTTTGACGATGAGCAGTACGGCGAAGCCGTACAGTTCAAAGTGGCATTTGATACAATGATGGAAGGGCGCCATACAGCCCTTCCTCCGCTTGATATGTTCCAGCCAGCTGCCATGGTCTCGTCCAGTGCTGGGCGTAGTGCTCAAAGGCCGCCCAGACCACATTCTGGTGTTTGCCCTGAATATGATGCGTCCGCCCGTACTACTCGTCGGAGGCCCGCCAAAAGGAGTAAAATCAAGAGAATCATAATTGGAGTTGTCGCGCTTTATGCGGTCCTGCTTGGGGTTGGCGGAATAGCCCTACTGTTTGATGGAAATACGACTAAATCCAGCGGGGGGGGGGTTATTTCAACAACAAATCCCATCGTTGACATAGAAGCGCGGCTTCCACAGAATGATGAGGAAGAGTTTATAAAGCTCGCTAAGGATGCGACTATTGGAAAGACAGTCGGCGACGGTGAAAGCATCATCGATGTGTCGTTGAACGGCGACGCGCTGACCATCACGGTCGATATGTCAGGCTCCACCGCTGTGGCATCCGAGACACCCGAAACCATCGACGACCTGCTTCTCCAGCGTTTTGACAATACCGCCGAGGCAATCCTTGACCTTGGAGAGCAGTACGATATGTTGTGGCGAACCATCACGATGGACTTCGGTGAGTACGGGAAGGTCGTCAACGACAGGTTCCACATTGAGGAGCTTGAGAGCGGAGGTCGGTATTTCCCCGGATGGACGAGCGAGATTGTTCCAGGTAGTTTTCAAGCTGATGCAGTTGATCACGAATCTGTATCTGGTGAGGCGTTGGCTGCTGCTGTTATTGCCACTTCCACTGGCTCAGATGCACCGGATATAGGATATACAAGCCCACCGATTATGACATCGCCACCTGCACCAACGGACCCGCCTGTGACAGCTGCTCCTGAACAAAGGACCGAGCAGTTGGTATGGATTCCTACAAAGGGCGGGCATAAATACCATTCCAATAGTGGATGCAGCAATATGGATGGCCCAAGACAAGTGACCGTTTCTGAAGCAACTGCGTTGGGGTTTACCCCGTGTAAAAAGTGTTACTGAAAACTGAATAATATACCTCCTGGCCTGAATTTGGCCGGGAGGTTTTTATCTGCACATTGAGCCGTTGAGCCGTGCGATCACAAAGCAAGGAGTGTGATTGTATGGCTGACGGCTCTGTTATTTTCGACACCAAGATAGACGAGAGTGGTCTACGGACCGGACTCTCCAAGCTGGGCAGCAAGGTAACGAAAGGCATCAGCGTTGCCCTGGCAGCCGCAGGCACCGCCCTGGTTGGCCTCGGCAAGCAGGTGGTCACTGTCGGCGCTGACTTCGAGGAGGCCATGTCCAACGTGGCCGCCACGATGGGCAAGACTGTCGACCAGATACCTGAACTGTCCGCAAAGGCCCAGGAGCTTGGCCGCACCACCAAGTTCACGGCCACGGAGGCCGCCGAGGGCCTGAATATCCTGGCCCAGGCTGGCTTCAGCGTTGAGGACCAGCTCTATTCGATTGATTCCGTCCTGAGCCTCGCCTCCGCCGGCGAGATGAGCATGGCAGACGCGGCGCAGTACGTCTCCGTCTCCCTGAAAACAATGACCAGCGAGATGGAAGGCAACGGCAACATGGCCGACCACATCGCTGACGTGTACGCCAAGGGCGCCACGCTGGCCATGACCTCCACCGCTGAGTTCGGTGACGCCGTGTCCCGGGCAGCACCCATCGGTGGCCAGTTCAACCAGACGCTGGAAAACATGGCCGCAGAACTGCTGGTCATGGCCGACGGCGGTATGCAGGGGTCCCAGGCAGGCACGTACCTGAACCGGGCCATGCGTGACCTGTACACGCCGACCGACCAGGCTAGGAAGGCCATGGATGCCCTTGGCGTCTCCGCCTACGATGCCGAAGGCAAGCAGCGGAACTTCCGTGACGTTATCACCGACCTCGAAGCCTCCATGGCCGACCTGACCGAGGAGGAGAAGGCGAATTACGTCAACATGATCTTCACCGGCCAGGGCACGCTCGCCTATGGCCTGCTGACGAAAAAGACCGCCGAGGAGGTCAAGGGCCTTCACGACCAGCTCGTCAACTGCGACAATGCTGCCAAGGAGATGGCCAAGACCAAGCTCGACAATCTGAAGGGAAGCATCACCATCCTGAAGTCCGCCACGGACGGCCTGTACATATCGCTGTACAACGCCCTGAATGAGAGCAAGGGCGGACTGAAGGACTTCGTTGACTTCGGTACGGAGCAGATAGGGATTCTCCAGGCCGCCTTCGACGAGGGCGGCTTTGAAGGCATGGTGTCCGCGCTCGGTGAAGTGCTGGCCAATATGACCGAGAAGATCGTGTCGTATATGCCGACGCTGTTCAGGGCGGCAAGCTCGCTGGTCTCCTCGCTCGTGCAGGGCCTGACCGCCAACGCCGGCTCCATAGCGCAGAGTGCTGCCAGCCTGCTCGACATCTTCCTGGATTCCGTGCTGAGCATCACGACCGACCTGGTAAAGCTCGGAGGCGAGCTGATTATCGCGCTGTGCGAGGGTCTGTCCGCCAACATGGGGAACATCCTGACGACCATCACGGATGGCCTGATCGGCCTCGTGACGGCCATCATCGACTACTTCCCGCAGGTGATCCAGGCCGGCGCAGACCTGCTCGTCTCGTTCGTGCAGGGCATCGCAGAGGCCACGCCAAAGCTCCTGGAGGCCATCCCCGCATTGTTCACGCAGCTCCTTGCAGCCATCCGGGCATCGGCGCAGACGATACTCACAGCGGTGACGGAGATCGTCCAGCTCATCGTCGACAACCTCCCCGGGATGTTGCAGATGCTGGTCGACATGCTCCCCGGCATGATTCAGGAGTACGCTGACGCGCTGATCGAGTGGTACCCGATACTGGCCGAAGGCATCGCCAACATCATCACCATGCTGGCGGAGGCCCTGCCGGAGCTGATCACCATTCTTGTGGAGGCCCTGCCCGGGCTGATCGACACCATAGTCGCCGCCATTGGCGAGCTCATCCCGGTGTTCATCGAGTGCGTAATGACGATAGTCATGGCCATCGTCGAGGCGCTCCCTGGCATCATCAACTCCATAATCGCGGTGCTGCCGACGCTGATCAACAGCATCATAGGGGCGCTGCTTGAGATGCTGCCCCTGATAGTGGACTGCGGCGTTCAGTTGTTCGTCGCGCTGGTCCAGGCGCTCCCCGAGATCATCTACGACATCGTTTCGGTCCTGCCGCAGATCATAGCCGCCATAATCTCCACGCTCGTAGGGATGATACCGCAGCTCATCCAGTGCGGCATCGAGCTGCTGACGTCGCTGATTTCGGCGCTGCCGCAGATCATCCTGACCATCGTGGCGGCCATCCCGCAGATCATCATGGCCATTGTGCGGGCGCTCATCGACAGCATCCCGCAGATCGTCCAGGCTGGCATCAACCTGCTCACGTCGCTGATACAGTCCCTGCCGAGCATCATCGTCACCATCGTGTCAGCCATCCCAAAGATCGTGGCCTCGCTGGTGAGCGCCATCGTCGGCAACGTGGGGAAGATCGCGGCCGCCGGCGTTCAGTTGCTCGGGAGCCTCATCACCAACCTGCCGAGCATCATATCGAAGCTGGTAGGAGCCATCCCGCAGATAATCTCGGCGCTGATTAGCTCCTTCAGCAGCTTCGTCGGGAAGTTCGTCGAGGTCGGCAAGAACCTGCTCCTCGGCCTCGGTCAGGGCATCGCCAACGCCGTCGGCACGGTGGTGGCCAAGGCAAAGGCGGTTGCATCGAACATCTGGAGCTCTGTCAAGAGCTTCTTCGGCATTGCGTCCCCGTCCAAGCTGTTCAGGGATAGCATCGGTAAGAACCTGGTGCTTGGCCTGGCCGAAGGTCTGACCGACAACGCGAAGGAGGCCATCGGCGCGGCCGAGGACCTGGCAAGCGATCTGGCCGGTGTGAGCTTCGGCATCCAGACCCCGGAGGTGAAGGCGCCCAAGGTCGACTTCGACCCGGACGACTATGACTTCGACGCCATCATGGCCAATGTGCGTGGCACGGTCAACGCCACCGCAGCGACCACCGGCAGGGCCGTGAGCGCCGGTTCCGCATCGCAGTCGTACAGCAAGGGAGATGACGACGGAACCGCCAGCAACGACCAGGACGAGAAGAAGCCCGTGTACGTCTACAACGTCCTGGAGATGGACGGCAAGGTGTTCGCCAGGACGGCCACGCCGTACATCGAGAAAGAGCTGAACTGGAGGGATAAGTGATGAATGTCATACAGCCCAAGATCAACGGTGCGCTGCTGGATGTCTACGGGGCCAAGATGCTGGAGTACAGCGTCGGCCCCGTCTCCTATGAGAACGGATATTACCGGCCGCCCCGTTCGATGTTCCCGGTCCGGCTGGACGCAGACATCGGCCTTCGTAGGGTGCAGATAAAGCTGGACTTCGAGGGGCCGAACATGAGGCAGATAGCCATGGCCATCTCCAACCTGACCGCGCAGCTCCACAAGGAAGCCGATCTGTTCCTGCCGGACGGCTTCCATTACCTGTGTTGCTTCGACGAGCAGTCCACGCCGGAGGAGAAGGCCCCGTGGATAATGCAGGTCGAGTACACCTTCTCCGGGCTACGGCACGGCGGGATGTGTTCCGTGAAGCTGCCGTCCGGGGCCGGGGCGAAGAAGGTGTTCATCGAGGGAAACTACCGGGCGCCGGTGGTCTACACCGTCTCCCCGAAAGGTGCCAAGAGCTTCTCCGTGGGCGACATCGCCATTGCCAACGTCGGTGCCGCCGATGTTGTCATTGATGGCATCCGCGGGAAGGTTACGCAGGACGGCATGAATAAGTACCTGGACGCCACCATGACCCAGTTCCCGGTCCTGGAGCCCGGGCTGAACACCGTGAACGTCGTTGGGGACGTTGATGTGCGGTGCGACTACTACCCGCTGTATATGTGAGGTGAGCGTATGATTTCCTTCTACACTGCTTCTGGCGATAAGCTCCCGCTGACCGGCTATGAGGAGTTCTGTATCACGCATAAGCAGGACGGCTGCGACACCATGACCTTCCAGCTTGACGTGAAGCACGAGCTGTACAAGATGCTGTACGAGGAGTGCCGCGTCGAGACGGACGACAACTGCTGGCTGATAAAGAAGATCGACGACGAGAAGTTCGACTGCGAGCTGGACTTCGACTTCCTGCGTGAGCGGTTCTACCGGTCGTTCAGGAGCGAGACGAAACTGCTTGCCGAGGTGCTGGCCGCCCACCTTCCGGCGGGCTGGACGGTTTACGGGGCCAGCCAGAGCGTTATCCGCCGGACCATCGAGTTCGACTTCTGCACCGACTACGACGTGATCTACGAGTGCATGAGCACGTACAAGGTGTTCTTCATCTGGAACATGATGAAGAAGTGCGTGACGGTGGTCGTCCCGGAGAACCTGCCCAGCACCGGCGAGTATCTGACCAGCGAGCTGAACCTGCGGAGCCTGTCCTTCAAGGGCGACACGACCGAGTTCTGCACCAGGCTGTACTGCTACGGCAAGGAGGGCATGACCATCGAGGACGCCATGGTGGACGACGGCGCCGGCGGAAAGAAGCGGTACGGCCTCCAGTACATCGAGAACCGCAAGTACAGCGACAAGATCGTGTGCGGCTACTGGAGCGATGAGCGGTACACCATCCCTGAGAGCCTGTACGAGGACGGCGTGGAGCGCCTGGAGACGCTGGCCAACCCCGTGCGGTCGTATGAGTGCGAGGTGGTAGACCTCGCCAAGATGTCCCCGGAATACGCCTTCCTGGAGTTCGTCATGCACCGGCGGCTGACCCTGGTGGACGTGGACCGGGGCATCAAGGTTGAGCACCGCATCGTCGAGTATTCCGAGTGGCCGGACGAGAACACCAGAAACACCGTCACGCTGTCCTGCGTCCCCGATACCATTCAGGGGTCGATCAAGGGAGCCATTAAGAGTGCCGTGAGCAGCGCCAGCGAGGAGGCTGACCGAAAGGTCGAAAGCGCCCAGGCGCTGATGAACGAGAAGATCATGATGGCTACAGCTATGATGACTGGTGCCTTCGGCAGCCACCTGTACACCGCCAACGGCGAGCTGTTCATGATGGACAATCCTGACCCCGACGCGGCCAAGGTCGTATGGCGGTGGAACGTAAACGGCTTCGCCAAATCGTCCTCCGGTATTAACGGCCCGTACACCACGGCGATGCTCTGGAACGACGAGTTCATCACCGGCATCATCACGGCGATGGTGATAAACGCCTCCATCATCAACACCGGCATCCTCAAGAGCTATGACGGTGAGACGTTCTATCTCGACCTGGATAATGGTGTTCTGAAAATGAAGGCGACAGACCTGGAGATCGCCGGCCAGGGCAGCATAAACGACATCGTGGACAATGCTGCTGAACATGCGTCCTCTGAGGTTCTCCAGCAGTTCGTCGAAGGGGATTTTGCCGACACGATAAAGGACCTGGAGACCCAGCTGGATAAGAAGGCCGAGTCCTGGTTCCAGGCTGAGGACCCGTCTACCGGCTGGACCACGCCTGAACAGAAAGCCGAGCACAAGGGTGATATGTGGAAGGTCCCAGGGCAGGACGTGACAAAGCAGTGGGACGGCTCCAAGTGGGTGGACATGACGGCGAACCCCCCGCAGGCCGTGTTCGACGAGATAGACGGGAAAGCACAGATATGGGCCTCCCAGCCGAAGCCGCCCTATCACGAGAACGATCTGTGGTTCGGCGGTACAGAGTCCGAGATCAAGATTTGTATTCTGACCCGCGAGGAAGGCGAGTTCCACGACGAGGACTGGATAAAGTACGACTACTACATCAGCCAGAAGCAAGCTGACGATGCCGCGGCGAATGCTGTGAAGGCGCAGACCCAGGAGGACATCTTCAATAAGCTGACCAACGGCGGGAAGAACCAGGGCATCTACCTGAAGGAGGGCATGGTGTATATCAATGCCTCCTACATCCAGTCCGGCACGATAAGCCTGGAGTTTCTGAAGCTCATAGGAACGCTCTGTGGCCTCATGCAAGGATATGGTGCCACAAAGAGCGGAGCGACCACCCGGGGAATTGTCCTATACGGAAACGGCGTGAACAGCTCTGGATATGCAAACCCGCCGTACATCATCGTCACAAATGCCGGCATCAGGCTCCAGTCTGATTCTGACCATCAAGCGAATATGACAAACGGCGTATTCGAGGTCGTCGGCTCAGAAACTGTCCGTGGCGCAATCACAGCTGAAGGCAGCATTAGTTCGGATAAGAATGTGTATGGCGTCGAGTTCTATGTAGGTTCAGGTTCAAGTCGAAAGCTCCTCGCCCTGCTGAATACAAACGGAGCGGTGCAGTTCGGCGGGCAAGGCATCTCTTATATCGGCGGCGACCCTGTATATGTGGGCCAGAGCGGAACGGATGTATATCTTCGCGGCGCTGTCGACTTCTCGTTTGCGGATAGTATTTCCGGGCTCAGCTTCAATACGGTCGACGCCTTAAAATACCTCCTGAACGGCAGCTCTGCAATAAGCTCGTCCAATGGATATGACTACTTCGGGGCGAACGGTGCAAGTACTGTTTTGAATGGTGGAAATGTCAATATCGGAACAACCGGTACGTCCGCCTCTAGCATGTTTGGCTCAACCGTAAATATAGGAAAATCCTCCGGCACAAATACCGTTTACATTGGAAGAATGAGCTATGATACGCCGGCCATTCAGGTCGGTCGTTATGGTACAAACCTGGCCCGGTGCGCCTGGCAAGACATCAGCATAAACGGAACGACATACCACGTCTTAACACGTGTTGATTAAAGGAGGGGTCTCAATGAACACCAAGACACTTCAGACCGTGCAGGAGATCGTCGAGAAGATGAAGCGCAACAGCGCGGCATGGCGCATGGCTTCCCCCGTGGAGCGTATGGAGCTGGAGCAGAAGAACCAGCGGTACGGTGAGGACCTCCGGGCCCTGGGTGTCCCGGTGCAGTATGATCCTGCGACCGGCGTATGGTCTGTGAAGCTCTACGAGATGTTCTGAGGAGGTGACACCCGATGCAGTACATACAGGAGTTGGAGCTGGACATCTTCAGCCAGAACACCTACCGCTACATCAACGCGAAGCAGGCTGACAATATCACCCGGTTCGTGAAGATCGCGATGACCGCCGACGGCGAGAAGATAAAGCCGGAGGAGGGGGTGACGGCGTACTTCCGGGCCCTGAAGGAGGACGGCAAGAGCGTATTCAACCCCGCCACCATCAACGAGGATGGCACCGTCACGGTTGAGCTGACTGAGCAGGCCCTGGCATGCCCCGGCATGGTCGACGCCGACGTGTCCCTGATGAAGGGCGACGAGGTGCTGTCCGTCCTGTCGTTCCGTATCCAGGTCGAGAAGGCTCCTGTCGGGAAGGCTGTTGCGAGCGACAACGAGTTCCTGGTTCTGACCGAAGCTACCAAGGAGGCGCAGAAGGCAACTGAGGAGGCCAAAGCAGCGACCGAAAAGGCCAACACCGCCGCCAAAGAAGCTGACGAGTCCAGGAACAAGGCTGACGAAGCCGAGGCGCTGCGGCAGGCGGCAGAGGAGGGCAGAGATACCGCTGAGAAAACCCGCACTCAGAACGAAGCTGGGCGCGTCACAGCGGAGGAAGGCCGTGATACCGCTGAGCAGGGCCGCGTGTCAGCAGAAAGCGACCGGGCTGCCGCCGAGACCACCCGCCAGTCGAATGAGGAGGCACGGGAGTCCGCGGAGGATGACCGGGCGGCCGCCGAAGCTCAGCGGGCCACCGATGAAGATACCCGCAACGACCAGGAAGCCGCCCGCGTCGCGGCAGAAAAGGTCAGAGAGCAGAACGAGGCTGACCGCAAGGCCAATGAGACGGCCCGCCAGGAAGCAGAGTCTAGCCGGGTCGAAGCCGAGGCCGGCCGGGTCGAAGAACATGAGCAAATGATGAAGGAAGCGCAGGAGGCCACTGAGGATGCCGTTGACGCGGCCACGCACCCGCCGATCATCCAGAACGGTACTTGGTGGATTTGGAGCAGCGAGTCGTCAGCCTATGAGGACACGGGCTGGACGGCTCGCGGCAACATCCTTTACGCGGCCTTCTTCGTTGATATGGTCGACGGCGTGCTCTACATGTGCACCGACGACGAGTACGACGGGCCGGACTTCCGGCTCACAGACGATGGATATTTGGAGGTGGTACTGTATGCCGGAAATGGCAAGGAATAACCTGGAGGGTCAGGTCTCGACTCCGCTGGGGAAGGTCACAGTCGTACCGAAGGGGCCCTACGACCCCGAAACTCAGTACACGCGGCTCGACCTGGTACAGCACGAGGGCAGCAGCTACGTTGCCAAGCGGGACGTGATCGGCGTGACCCCGACCGAGGGCGAGGACTGGATGCTCGTCGCGGCCAAGGGCGATATGGGCGTCGGAGACATGTCAGCGGAAGACTATGACCCGCATGGCAAGAAGTCGGACGTGTACGCCTACGCGGAGAAGGCCGCGGCCGAGGCGACCGCGCCCGTCAAGGAGGACACGGAGAAAATTCTTGCCGATACCGCGCAGCTCAAAACCGACGCGACCCAGATCAAGGAGGATGTCGACGGGGTAAAGACGGATGTTGGCAGCGTGAAAACTGACGTTGCCGATGTGAAGTCTGATGTCGGCACGGTGAAAACTGATGTCGCAGGCGTGAAGGAGGACGTGGCTGGCGTAAAGGAAGATGTTGGCACCGTCAAGACCGATGTTGCTGGCGTGAAGGAGGATGTCGGAGCCGTCAAGACCGATGTGGCTGGTGTGAAAACAGATGTCGCTGGGGTCAAGACGGACGTGGCCGGGGTGAAGGAGTCCGCGGAGAAGATTCTGCTTACGCTGACCGGCCAGCGCCCCAAGCGGTACGGCTACCGCATCAAGAAGTCCGAGGCCAACTCGTTCGACCGCGTGGAGTACATCTACGACGCCGAGAGCATGACCCCGGCCAAGATGGACTTCTCCGGCGGCTCGTTCAACTACGGGAGCTGGCAGGACATCTGGCTCGTGCGCGACAACTACCCGTGCATGTTGAACTTGGACGGCACTGAGGCGTACAGGCTCGACCCGAACGACTACACGAAGAAGCTGGGCGAGACGGCGGCGGACTCCGCTGTGTCCGATCTGACCAGCACGATGAACGCCATGGCCGCCTTCCCGTTGGTCTGGGTAAAACGCTGGGAGGAAGGCGATTACGAGTACACGGTGTTCTGTGAGGATCAGTACGATGACAGCTACAAAGCCTACGCCCACACCCGAACCGACGGCAAGATCGCCCGCGTGACCTACGCCCCGTGTTTCAAGGGTTGCCTGGACACTGAGGGCCGCCTGCGGTCTATTGCCGGGCAGTACCCGCAGTACAGCATCGCGGCGCAGGCTGAGATCGACGCTGCCAAGAAGAACGGCGCACTCTGGAACATCCGTTCCTGGGCCCTGAATGAGCTGATCGCCGACCTGTGCACACTCATCTCCAAGAATGACCACAGCCAGAACGCCTTCGGCCAGGGCCAGACGAGCGGCTATGTCAACAACGCGGAGCAGCACTACGGCCACCTCCAGACTGGCACCCTGATGAAGATGGGCCAGTTCTTCGGCTACAACACCACGACCCAGCAGGTCAAGGTGTTCCACGTCGAGAGCTTTTGGGGCGGCCGCTGGGACCGCCTCGTGGGCCTGATTCAGCGCGGCGGCGTGTACCTGGCCAAGATGACCCCGGAGGGCGGCGGGTACAACCTGACGGGCGTGGGGTACACCCCGATCAGCAAGAGCCTGGAGGGGCTGGCAGCATCCGGCTCCGGCTGGCAGCACAACACCTGCAACTCGCCGCTGGGCCGCGTGCCCATCGGACCCTTCGATGGCAACGACTCCACGAACGACGGCGACTTCTTCTGGTGGAACCAGGGCATCACCGCCGTGGCTCTCGCCGGGGGCGCCTGCGACAGCGGCTCCCCTTGCGGCGCCCGCTCCCTGCTCTGCAACGCTGCGGCGTCCGGGGCGCACTGGATCTTCGGGGCCTCGCCTTCTTGTGAAGGTCCCTCTATTTAGGGGGTCCGGGGGATTCATCCCCCGGAGAAGCCTTCGTGACCGCCGGCAGCGCGAAAGAAGCTGAACGCAAATCTCTGAGTTTTGTAGGGAATACGGCTCACGTCTGTGGCCCGTTGTGCCTGGGTGGCTATCGCCGGGGGCAACTGCAACAACGGCTCCCAATGCGGCGCCCGCTACCTGAACTGCAACAATGCGGCGTCCAGGGCGAACTGGAACATCGGGGCCTCGCCATCTTTTTCCTTTCATTTGTACGGAGCGGTTGCCGCTCCAACAATGTGACCGTATTTCCGCAGCCCTAGCTGAAAATTATCCTGTATAGAGGCACGGCTAGTAAGCGGCTGGAGCCGCCCAGGGCCGTGAAGGGAATAAGAAAGGAAGACCCTCTTGAAAAGTTTCAACGGCCTGTACGAGGCCATGACCGAGAACGAGGAGATAGAAGCGTCCATCGAGGAGGCCGCCAAGCGGAAGAAGAAGCGGTCGGCGGTGAAGCGGGCGCTGGCGAATAAGCCAGCGAAGGCCGCTGAGATCAAGAAGAATCTGCCTGTGTGGAAGCCCCCATACCATCCACGTAAGACCCGGCGGGAGGGGAGCCACAAGAAAGAGCGGACCATTGAGAAGCCGAATTGGGACTGCGAGCAGATCGTTCATCACATGCTGGTGCGACAGCTCAAGAAGATCATCATCCCGAGGACATACCGTTATGCGTGCGGCGTCCTGAAAGGGCGCGGTGCGCTGTTCGCTGCCCGAGCGCTGAAACGGTGGGCAGACTCGTACCACGGGAAGAAGTTCTACGTCGCAGAGCTGGATGTGAAGAAGAACTACGACAGCATCGACCTTGAGCTGCTGAAGAAGATGCTGTCAAAAACCATCCGCGATAAGCGGTTCCTGTCTGTGCTGTTCAGGGTCATCGACAACTCCGGCCCCGGCCTGCCGAAAGGATTCTACACCAGCCCCTGGCTGGCCACGTTCTACATATCGTCGCTGGACTACTACATCGTCCAGCAGTTGAAGCCGGACCATTACCTGCGGTTCGTCGACAACCTGTACCTGTTCTCCACGAACAAGAAGGAGCTGCACGCGATGGTAGATGCCGTCGAGGAGTTCCTGAGCGAACGCCTGCACATGCACCTCAACGAGGGCTGGCAGGTGTTCCGCTATGAGTACGAGCCGAAGCCGTTCCAAAGGCCACCGCGCCGCGATGATCCGTCCCGGTACTACGCCGGGCCCAGGCGAAAGCCGGATAAAAAGCGCGACCGAGGGCGACCGATAAACGCCCTGGGCTACGTCGTGCACAGGAACAGGATAACGATGAGGAAGGGTATACTGGAGCGTGCCAGGGCCAAGGCGCTCCGCATGGCCCGCCTACGTCGCTGCCGGCGTATCGACGCCGCGACGATGCTTGCCTACAAGGGGTGGTTCGACCACACGAACACATACAAGTATTTCCAGAAGTACATCAAGCCGAACGTGTCAATGCGCTATTGCAGGCGCCGCATCTCAGTGCTTGCGAAGCGGGAAAGGATGGAAAATGATAGACTGGCATATTGTGCATGACAGCCGGGAGGAACGCCCCCCGGAGGTGGACACCGTCTCCAGTCAGACCACCGTGTACGAGCGGCGGAACATCCGGCAGGAGACGGAGCCCGACACCATGACCGGAGAGGAGTTTACGCAGTGGGTGTACGAGCAGCGGGAATATACCCGTGCTGAGTACGAGCAGATGACCTCGCCGGCCGTCCAGGGCATCCAGCAGAGCATGAGCGCCCTGGAGCTGGCAATCGCTATGCTGTAAAGGAGGGCCCGGACATGAGTAAGAAAGAGGAGCTGGCGGCCAAGTGGAAGAAGGGCTACATCACCAAGGAGACGCTGCGTGGGTGGGTGGCTCTGAACGAGGCGAAGCCCGGC
This sequence comes from uncultured Oscillospiraceae bacterium, assembly GCA_947628315.1. GTDB lineage: Bacteria > Bacillota > Clostridia > Oscillospirales > Oscillospiraceae > Enterenecus. The sequence goes on along the minus strand of CANQZJ010000006.1, from coordinate 16,527 downwards.
AAGGGTATCACGCCCGAGGAGTACGAGGAGATCACCGGGGAGGGCTATCTCGATGAGTAACCTCGAAGTCATCGACCGCATGCGGCGCGTCATCAAGGACCAGTCTGACCTGATTTACGACCTGTACGGAATTGTCGAGCAGGCATACCTGACCGGCCCGGGAGTGGAAGAAGCCACGGCCCGGGCCGCCGCTATAACCGAGGAGGTAAAGGCGATAGACTCCGCCGTTGGCGGAGAGATCAGTCCGGAGGCACCGCCTCCGCTTCCTGATTCGTCCGTCCCGAGTACGCTTAATGCAAATGGAGGGCAGGAGCATGAGTGAGGGTATCATCGTCGCGCTCATCGCTGGCGCGGCCAGTGTGGGCGGTGCCGGCATCGGCGCGTACTTCGCCAACAAGAAGTCGACCGCGCTCATCGCCTACCGGCTGGAGCAGCTGGAGATGAAGGTGCAGGCGCACAACAACCTGGTGGAGCGCACCTACAAGCTGGAGGAGCGCACCGAGGTCCAGGAGGAGAAGATCAAGGTGGCGAACCACCGCATCGACGATCTGGAAAAACAGGCCGGGCGTTTTGGCTCGACCTGAAATTTTTTGAAGGAGGAATATCCCATGAAGAAGATTCTGAGCATGATCGTGACACTGGCCATGTGCAGCTGCCTGCTGGCGGCCATCTGCGCCCCGGCCCTGGCTGCGCCCGAAGGCCCCGATACCGGCATCCCGGCGGACGCTGCTGCGACCGACATCGACGTGAACGATGTCGTCGACGCGGTGTTGTCCGAGGATGAGCCCACTGGCGACCCTATCATGGATGTCATCTCGGCCGGCGTGAAGCTGGTGCTGGCTGTCATCTCCGCGGTCGTCACCATCGTGGTCGTCCCGTTCCTGAAGAAAACGGTCATTCCCTGGCTGGAGGAGAAACACCTGCGCTCGCTGATCGCCGGCCTGGTACAGGGCGCCGAACAGAAGGGCGACGCGGGCCAGATAGCGAAGCAGGCCAAGAAGGAGTATGTGTTGGGCCTGCTGCGTGCCCGCGGCATCGAAATTACCGAGGAGATTGACAATATGGTGGAGGCCGCCGTGCTTGGCCTGGACGACAGCTTTGCCAAGGTGCTGAAGGCCCTGATCGGCGAGGATGGCGGCAACCCGTCGCCGGAGACTGGCGCGGGCCCCTCGGAGGTGCCCGTCGATGGGAAAGCATGAGAAGGGGAGCGGCGTCGGGACGCTGACCGTCATGCTCGTCGTCGTGTTCATCACCGTCATCGTGTTCACGGTGAAGATGATCCGGATATACGAGCAGTACCAGGCCATCCCCGACACCCTCGTCACAGAGTTCTACCGGGCGTTCACCGGCGAGTGTGGCTTTATGGGGGCCATCCAGGTCGCCAAGGTGTTCGTCCAAGCAAGGAAGAAGAAGTCGGCCCGGCAGTCCGACGATACAAACATAGATGCAGGTAATGACGGAATTTGAGCAAGTTATTCCGCCGTTATCTGCATTTTTGACGAAAAAATGCAGGTTTAAGGAGGTAAGGCCATGAGCAAATGTACAGCAGCCCAGGCCGTTGTGGCCATGGAATACTGGATCGGCTATATGGAGAAGGCCACGTCTGCCTACTCCACCAGCCGGGACAAGTCCGTGTTCACGCGGAACGCTGGCTCCAACAACTACACCTATGCCGGGTACAAATGCGGCCTGAACGGCCCGGAGGCGGCATGGTGTGCCATGCAGGTGAGCCTCGCCATCTACGAGGCGTGCGGCAACAGCGCGACGGAGGCCAAGGCCATCATGCATGGGGTATGGCCGTACACGAACTGCGGCCAGGTCTATGACGCCGCGCCGGCGAGCATGAAGGGCCGCCGCGGGTCCTTCACCCCGCAGCCCGGTGACATCATCGTGTTCACGAAGAACGGCTCCCGGGTGCATACCGGCATGGTGTATGCCGTCGACAAGACCTACGTCTACACCATTGAGGGCAACAGCTCCAACATGTGCAAGAAGCGGTCGTACCTGCTGACCGACACCTACATCTACGGCTATATCCGGCCCGCCTATGCTGCGTCGTCCGGCGACGACCCGGCGCTGCCTCCTGCGGACCAGTACGGCGCGGTGGTCTACAAGGACATCGGCCTGCACCAGCTGTCCAAGGGCTGCGCCGGCCCGGAGGTCAAGACCATCCAGCGGCTGATATTCGCCCGGGGCATCAACAAGAGCATTGAGGTCGACGGCGCCTTCGGCGACGCGACCAAGGCCGGCGTCATCGGCTTGCAGAAGCAGTTGGGCCTGTCCCAGGACGGCATTGTGGGCAAGGACACCTGGAAGCAGCTGCTGACGGCCCTGAACTGAGAGGTGCCCCGATGAAGTGGAAGGGTGTTCTGATCGTGCTGGTCATTGCCGCCTTCCTCGTTGCTGTCGGCACGGCGACCAGCCCCAATGCCGTGCGGTTTGATGTCGCAGAGCCTAGCCCGCCACTGACCGGCGAGGAGCTGTGGCAGAGCCTGCCGCTCGAGCTGTTGTCCAACGTGATTGAAGGAAAGATGGAGGAGATGTCCGAGTACCAGAGCCGCATCCGGCGCCTGGAGGCGGAGATCGCCCGCGTGCAGGCCATACAGGCCAGCAAGATGGCCGTGGCCAGGCCGCCTCCCGATGAATGATCTACGCCCCTCTCTGCATGACGCAGGGAGGGGCATTTTTTTGTTGTGTTCTGTCTATCGCCGTGGTATGATGTCGATGGTGCTGCCAAGCCCACGATGGACGGTTGCTCCTCTCGACGGAGAGGGCAGCTTCTTTGCCCTCTGATCGACAGAAAGGGGGGCTGCCCGATGGTTTCGTTTGCGGAGCTGTTTCAGTATTCGCTGGTCATCATTGGTGTCATCGGCCTCGTTATAGGGGTCTGTAAGAAGAAGTAACCGCCCAGCCTCCAAGCAAGCGGTTACTTCTGTAACTCAATGAGAGGAGGCCGACCGTCCATCGGCAGCACCTTTCATTTGTAGTATAATCTCTGGAGTCCGTTTTGTCAATACGCCGCCCGTAGAGGGCGGCGCTTTTTTGCTTTCTGGCGTCCGATGGAATTTCCGCGTGACCGTCCGCGTGACAAATGACATATCGAAAAACGATAAAAAACAGCTGTGTCACGCGGATTGTCCTGCGGACTGTCACGCTTTGGTGCAAAAATTAGACCCGGTGCAACAGCCAATTTGCACCAAAAATGCACCGACTTAGATTTTATCGAAAAACAGTAAATATTTATTGATTATCATTAAAAAAGTGCAAATGTCACGCGGACACTCCGCAGGACAGTCCGCACGTAACCTAACCTAACCAGTATATTTAGATATAATATATATACTCACGAATTTTCGCAGACCTGCAAAAAATCGGTGCAATCGCTAAAATATTTTTGTTAAAACGCTTGTCAAACGAAAGGATATTTGCTAGAATAGAATTACAAAATAAACCTACACATGAAACATGGAGGACACGACGATGGCACGTAACGCGAAGATCAAGAAGGAGACGTACACGGTACGCTTCAAGCTGATCGACACCCGGAACTACGACGGCACCGGCGAGGGATTTGAAAGGGCGTATGAGAACGCCCCCTGGATATACCTTCACGGAGTCGAGGATATAGACGATGCCGTCAACGAGTACCGCAACCAGTTCCCCGCCGGCAGGTACGACATCGACGATGTGATGGCCCGCCCCGATGATAACGAAAAGGAGGAGTTTTGAAATGCCGAACATCACCGAGAAGAAGTATTGGGGAATCATCTCTGTCCGCCAGGCTTGCATCGACAACCGCCTGTACACGCGGGGGACCTGCGATGACTACGACAAGATGCTCTCCAAGGTGTCCCAGACTCACCCGACGCTGGAGAACCTGTATGAGGTGGCCGCCGACATCGCGGCGCACAGCGTCCAGCAGACCGTGAGCAACGTCATGTACATCCTGGCCAACGAGGCCGTGACCACCTGTTACATCGTCGAGGGGGAGGAGTGCTGAGATGGACAGCGTGAAGATCGGTGAGGACCTGATGAGTGCTGAGGCCGCGCTGCACACCGCCCGGATGATGAGCGACGACCAGTTCAGCGCCGTGTTCAAATGCTCGAAGTACGATATGTTCCGCAACGTGGCCGCCGTGCTCATCCGCATGGCTGACCGGAAGAAGAAGGAGGCGTGAGATGGGAGACCGTGCTCTGGAGAACCGCATCCGCAAGATCAAGGACCTGGAGGCCCAGCGGAAGGCCCTGGACAAGCAGATCGACTCGCTGAAGGATGAAATCCGAGCCGACATGACCGCCCGGCAGCTTGCCGAGCGGAGGACGAAGAACTTCACGGTCCGCTTCAAGGAGATCGTGAGCCACAGCTTCAACAGCCGCCGGTTCAAGAAGGACCACGCCGACCTGTACGAGGAGTACACCGTCTGCGGAAGCACCATGCGGCTGACCATATCGTGAGGAGGTGCCGAGCTGATGTCAGTCACCATTCGGAACCGAGATGATCTGAAGCTCTGGTATTGGCTGCTCAGGCGGTACGAGAAGGACGGCCTTGGAGCATCGCCAAAGACCATCGAGTTGAAGAAGGCGATCCGGCAGTTCGTGAATCGGCCACCAGCCTACGGACCCCTGGAGTACCGGCGCATCGTGCGTGACGCCGGCATGGACGGTTACATTGAGCTGGTCCGGCTCCCGCACGAGTTCGACGGCCGCTGCCGGGACGATGCCGTGGAGTGGTTCATGCACAAGTGCTGGATGGAGGCGCCGATGTCCATGTATGACTGCACCGGCAAGGCATTTTCCTGCTGGGCCAGGTCGTTCCGGCGGCGTGGGTCCTGGTGGTTCTACCACAGCGTCGCGTTTGACGTATGATATTGATAGGAGGGTAACAATGGACCAAGAAAAGAGAAAGAAGCTGGCCGAGGCTGCCGCTGACTACATGGTGGAGGTCGGCACTGCGAGGACCATGAGCGGCAACTACCATTTTTCGTTCGCGGAGATCGGAGCGATGATAGGTGTCGACCTGACCAACGACCACGATATGATCGGGCTGATTGTCAATGTCGCGTATAGCAAGCACACCGAGGTTGTGTGCGAGCTGCTGACCGACACCGACTTCGACTTCATGTTCTACCTGGCGTACTGCCCGAACGCCGACGATGACGACTAAGGAGGCCCACATGAACGTGAATGAGAAACTGAACGCCGTCGCCCGGCATGCTGATAAGGCCAGGGTGCTCCTGGACTGCCTGATCGACGACTACGGGCCGCAGGAGGCCCTGTCTATGTTGTTCCCGTTCCTGCCGGACGATGAGCAGGAGCGACTGATCGACAAAGCCTTCGTGAAGCTGTGCGGTTGCAGCGAGCGGTTCGGCCGTGGGACCGTGATCGAGCATAACGGAGAGCGCATGACCGTTGCGGAGTGGGCCAGGCGGCTCGACATGCTCGACTGCACCCTGGTGAAGCGCCTGAACCTTGGATGGCCCGTCGACCGCGCTCTGACCGAGCCTGTGCGCGTGACCGGCACCGGGCGCCGGCCGACCTGGAGGCTGACCGGCACCGTCTCCCTGGGGTAACAAACGCCTGTGAGCGTGCTGCTTACAGGCGTTCTTTTTTCTTGCCTAAAAACGCATAATTTTTCGCTAAAACGCTTGCAAAACTTACGAATTTAAGCTAGAATAGTATTACAAAATAAACCTACACCGCAAAGGAGAACGCCATGACTGCTGTGCTTTTTGTGCTTGGAATCGTAATGTTCGTCCTGGCTGCCGGGTGCCTGGTGGCCGACAAAATCCTCCCCCGCCTGCCCTGGGTGGAGAGGTACATCGACACGCTCCCGCTGATGCGCGGCGAGCGGAAGTAACCTGTGAATACCGGCCACTGGCCGTAAAACGAAAGGAAGAATGAGCATGGGACAGTACTACAAAATCGTCAACGTCGACAAGCGTGAGATGCTGGAGCCGTTCGACTACGGGAACGGCATGAAGCTCATGGAGTGGTCGTATGACCGCAACCCCATGGTGCTCGCCCTGATGAACCTGCTGGCCGACCGCTGGGCCGGGGACCGGGTGTTCGTCATTGGCGACTACGCCGACGCCGAGAACCCCGACGAGCCGTGTCACAACGCTGTGGTGAAGCTGATGGAGGAGCTTCACACCGACGACCTGTATGAGTGGGCCAGCAAGAAGTGCGACAAGATCGTCCCGGAACGCGGAGACCCGAATGTGCGCGACCGTTTCATGGTCGACGCCAGTACGCCCATCGTCGCTGACTGCCGGGCAGACACCAAGGACAATGGTCTTGTGTTCGTCGTGAATCACGGCACGCGGCAGTACATCGACCTGCGGAAATGCCCCGTGGAGTGGACGTGGCACGACGACGACAACGGCGAGTCCGGCGTCACCCGGATAGCGGCGATCTCCCTGCTGCTGGCCATGGGGAATGACCGGGGAGGCGGAGACTTCCGTGAGGGCAACGCCGGGTATGAGTACGTTGGAAGCTGGTGCGACACGTCTGATCAGATTGAGGTATGCACGCAGCTCCCCGTCGAGGCGGCCGAGTACGACGAGTTCGAGCCTGGATTCACCGAGAAGGGTGTCGACCAGGGGCTTGGCCACACGGTAGACTCTGCGCTGCGGCCCGACGCGGTGGTGTGATGCTATGTTGACCGATCTGGTGATGGAGCTGGTGACAGCGACCGACCCGAAGGACCGGGAGGAGGCATATCGGAACCTGGAGAACGCTTGCATCGACCGGCAGGCGGCCGATGAAATGGCCGCGGAGTTCACTGGAAAGGAAGGTGACGGAGATGGCAGGCGATAATGAGTGCAAGGTGTTCGAGGTACGCGCCGAGCTGCACGCGAAGGTCACGACCGAGGACATCGACGACATCATGGTCAGCGCCCTAGAGGGCGGCATCACCTATTGGTGCGACGAGGCCAAGGTCGTCGAGGAGAAGCGAGTGGCCGAGTGGGGCCACGAACAGATCGCTCGCGGCGGCGTCCTCGTCCTGCATGACTACCAGGAGGGCGACAGCCTGGAGCTGAACCTGGAGAAGTTCCTGGCCGGACTGAAAATGTACATCGAGAACGGCGGCGCTGACTGCGTGTTCTACGACGGCATCGACACCAGCAAGATCGACGCTGGGATGGCTGACAGTATCGTCCAGTACGCCGTGTTCGGAGAGCTGGTGTACGGATGAGCATGAATGACCGTACCTATATCGTCACGGAGGTTTGCCCGCACTGCGAGAACGAGATCGAAATGCGCTGGGACACCGACACGCGGGGCTACAAAGCCATCTGCCCGGTCTGCGGCGAGACGCTGATGCTCTGCGACGAGTGCCAGCACAGCGGCCCCGATGGAGGACCGATCGGTCCTTGCGACTACGACGGCGACACGGGCACATGCCGGTTCAACCTGCCTGCGAAGAAGGTCCGGCGGAAGCTGGTGCCCGGCAGCGTGATCACGTCGTTGGACGAGCTGTTGGAGCAGAAGCTCATTTGGTGGATGGGCAGGGCGTATCACAATGGATGGTTCGGCTCCTGGCAGTTGAGATGGGCCGCCACGCGGCTGCGTGAAGGCCAGATAAGACGAGTTGAATATAAGGAGGAAGCAAAATGAGCAAAAGATACCGTGTTATGGGCCACGCCGAGGTCCTGGTGACCACCGTGGTAGAGGTCGATGACGACGAGGAGCTCGACGAGGAGGGCATCATCGACAGGGCGCATGAGATGTTCACCGGCATCGGCGCCTACTGTGGGAATGGCGGCACGGACAAGCTGATCGGCGTCGACGGCGAGGATGACACGATAAGCTGCCCCGAGTATGTCGAGTTCGACGACTGCATGCTGGAGGACGAGTGATGGACGATATACGCTGCGTGACCTGCGACTGTGTGAATGTGCCGGAACGGTCCAGCAAGACGAAGAACAACGCGCACCTTGAGCGTCCGCGTGGGTACTGCTACTGTACCCACGTTGGCGCCCGGGAGGCGCTCGGGCTTCGCGGGCACTACGTATCGAAGAACAAGAACGGCGTCGGCATCTGCTGGACGGTGGGGGCGTCTGACACGCCCGCCATAAAGACCGTGCCTGTATGGTGCCCCCGGAAGCTGATGTACCACCCGATGCGAACGAGCTACAACAAGCTCCTTGGCGTCATCAACAGCCGGCTGCCTCTTGGCCTGATGTGGGCCTACGACCCGGAGACCGGAAGATACATCGGCGTCGACAACAGGGAAGGCGAGGTTAGGACCAAGGAGTTTGAACGGGCCAGCCACTGTATCACATGGATGAACAGCCTGATGTCCGTGGAGTCCGGCGCCAGCCAGTTCGAGGTTGAACAATGAGCCGCGAGGCGTGCCCGGTATGCGGCTCGTACCCGCACATGAGCGGTGCCCGGTTCTGCTGGGTGTGCGGGAGCCCTATGGAAGGCTGCGCCGGCTGTGTGAACGAGAAGGCTGACCGCGACCAAGACTGCTGCTGGAATTGCGCCAGGAACGGGCGCACACGCAAGCGCGACCTGTACCAGCACGTCCCCGGGACCGCGGTGAAGGCTGAGGAAGTACAGGATGAATCGGAGGTGTCTGAATGAGAAGCTATAAAGAGTACGTCGGGCCCCGGCAGATGGCCAGGAAGCGCAGGCGCAGGCAGGGAGCCGTCGCAATTGTTGCCGTAGCGGTGATGATGGCCCTGTCCTCTGCGCCGATGCCAGCCAGACAGTATAAGCAGCCTGACACTTCGTCTCCGTCGCAGATGAAGCCGACAAAGGGCAGCCTCGTCTATGCCCGGAATTACTACGCCATGAACGGCCCGAACGGCGAGGCGCTCGTCTACCTGAACAGGCGGCCCGAGTTCGAGGCGTACATCTCCGGGGAGAAGAACATCGAGGACCTGACCGAGTTGCCGGATGGGACCGTGGTTCCGTGATATGAGAAGAAGCAACCGCGACAGAAGGCCGAAGTGCAACCTGTTCCCCCGGTGCGCCGCGTGGGACGACGGGCGATGCAACGCACTCAACAGAAACGACTTCGGAGGACGGATGTGCCCGTTCTACAAGAGAGCGACGAAAGGAGAATCGTTAGATGCCGAACACGATGACGCTGAATGAGGCTGTCGAGTACCTGACTCCGATCAAGGAGAGCGCCAGCCTGGAGAACTACCACGACGCGCTGGAGCTGGCCATCGCCTGCATGAAGGAGCACAAGGGGGCCGCAGACCGTCTCTATGAAAAAGCCATATACGTCTTTGGCGAGGACCCGCAGATCGACATGATGATCGAGGAGATGAGCGAGCTGACCAAGGCCCTGCTTAAGTACCGGCGCTGGAAAAGGTTCGGCGGAAACAGTCGCACCTCCGGCGAGTATGTGGAGGCCATAGCCGAGGAGATCGCAGACGTTGATATAGTCCTCACGCAGATGATGAAGCTGTTCAGATGCAGTGGCTCCGTGTCTAAGTACAAAGCAGCAAAGCTCGACCGGCTGGCCAATCGCATTGATGCTGAGATCGTTCGCAAGACCGCCAAACAGGGAGCATCAGATAGCCATGAGCATTGATATGCTGCACAAGATATGCGCCATGAGGAAGCTCGCCTCCGTAACGAAGGACATCCCCGGCCGCGAGCTGATAATAACGGTCGATGTCATGAACGAGTTTGGCGAGAGAAAGACCGGTGAGGAGCTTGCGAATGAAATCCGCCGGAAGGCTGAGATGATCATCATGGAGGCTTGGAAATGCGAGACATAAGCGTATTCGCCCAGAACGTCTATGCCACAGCAAAGAGGAAGGGTATCACGATCCAGAGGATAGAGGATGGCGCTCAGTTATCCGCCGGGTATCTGTCCCACATGAAGAATCGCGATTGGAACCCGAGCCTGCACGTCGCGGCAGCGGTGGCCGACGTTCTCGGGGAGCCGCTTGACTCCCTGCTTGGTGACAGTGTGAAAGAGTGAAAGACTGGCAAAACAATGATGGGTACAACGACCCCACGGCATACGCCGCCATGCGGCGAATTGAGAAAGGAGAAGCCATGAGCAACGGAACCTTCGACATACGCAGAGGCGATATATTCTACGTGAACCGCTTCCCGACCGTCGGGAGCGAGATACATACCGGCAGGCCGGCCATCGTTGTGTCTAACAACGAGATCAACGAGAACAGCGCGACCGTCGAGGTCGTCTACCTGACGACGCGGATTAGGCCGGAGCTTCCCACGCACGTCCGCATAAGCAGCTCTGCCCGCGAGAGCATCGCCCTGTGCGAGCAGATCGACAATGTGGCCCTGGAACGCCTCGGAAACTACTTTGGCAGCATCACGAAGGACGAGATGACCCGCATCGACATCGCCCTGCTGGTCTCCCTCGACCTGACGACCAGGGGGGGTGGACAGGCAGGAGAATACGATGTCGTAGATGGCGCCGGCGCAGAGAAGATGGCCTCTTTGAAGGCCGAGCGCGATGCCGCCGTAGCGTGCAAGAACGACCTGGAGAAGAAGTGCGTCGAGACCGGTACAAGGCTTGCCGCCGTGGAGAAGGAGAACGCACGCTTGAAGGACCAGCTCCGTATGGCCGCCAGGATGTACAGCGAGATGAGCGAGCTTGCGCTTAAATGAGGAGGAAGCCGATGTACGATTTTTTGGTGGTCGGTGCCGGGCTGTTTGGGGCCACGTTCGCCCAGGTGGCTCACGAGAACAGGAAGAAGGTGCTGGTGGTCGACAAGAGGCCGCACATCGCCGGCAACGCATATACCGAGGACGACGGCGGCATCATCGTCCACCGGTACGGGCCGCACATCTTCCATACCGACAATAAGCTGGTGTGGGACTACGTGAGGCGATTCGCGTCGTTCAACCGCTTCACGAACATGCCGATGGCACGCTGCGACGGTGAGATGTATAACATGCCGTTCAACATGAACACGTTCAACCGCATGTGGGGCGTGGTGACGCCGGAGGAGGCCAGGGCGAAGATAGATCAGCAGCGCCAGGCCGCCGGTATCACCAACCCGAAGAACTTGGAGGAGCAGGCGATCTCCATGGTCGGGACCGACATCTACGAGAAGCTGGTGAAGGGGTACACCGAGAAGCAGTGGGGCCGCCCGTGCACCGACCTGCCGCCGCACGTCATCCTGCGGCTGCCCGTCCGGTTCACGTATGACAACAGCTACTTCACTGACCGGTACCAGGGCATCCCCGAGTACGGGTATTCCGCGATGGTGGCACGCATGCTGGATGGCGTTGAGGTACGGCTGAACGTGGAGTACCTGTCCAGCCGCGCCTGGCTCGACAAGATGGCCAGGCATGTGATCTACACCGGGCCGATAGATGCGTATTTCGACTACGTGTTTGGCCACCTCGCATACCGCACGCTGAGCTTCGAGAGCCACCGGATTGGCGTGCGGAACTTCCAGGGCTGCGCCGTGGTGAACTACACCGCCGGAGATGTCCCGTGGACCAGGATCACGGAGCATAAATGGTTCGCGTACAGCGGAGGAGACGATGAAGGCTCGCCGCCGTTCACGATCATCACGAAGGAGTACAGCGCCGAGTGCCAGCCCGGAATGGAGCCGTACTACCCCGTGCGCGACATAGAGAGCTGCCAGATGCTGAGGAAGTATGAGGATGCTGCCGAAGCAGTAAAGAGCCGTGTACACTTCGGCGGCCGCCTTGGGATGTACAGGTACATCGACATGGACGATGCCATCATGGCGGCGCTCGATTTGGCGAACGAACTGGTGTAAGTTTTTGCCCTCTCCGAAGGATGGAGAGGGCAAAAATTTTTTCGTTTATGCGTATATTTTTTTGCTAAAACGCTTGCAAAACTTACGAATTTAAGTTAGAATAGAATTACAAAATAAACCTACACACGTAACAATGGAGGGCGAAAAAATGGAGAACCGCAAGACTGTGAGCTACCGCGAGGTCAGGAACGCTATTAGAGAGGCTGAGAAAGAATATGGCCTGCTGCCTGCCTCTCCGATGAATTGGGGCGTGAACCTTGAGCTGGTTTCCTTCGACGATGGCGATGTGGTGGAGCTCAGGGCGATGTTCAACGGCGGAAAGATTTCCGCTGACAGGGCTGTTGAGGCCGCGACGATCCTGCTTGCCGCCTCCGAGGCCATCAAGAACTTCAAGTACAACGGCTACACCGTACAGGACTGATAGGAGGACACGGGTATGAAGTATCACGTATGGGTATATGGCCTGAACGCGAAGTGTGTATGGGATGTCTGGTACAGCAGCCTTGAAAAGGCCCTGTCCGACATCAAGATGTTAGAGAAGCCTGACGCATTTGGGACCCCTGATTATGTGGTCCACATCCAGTTTGATAAGGAGGATTTCTGATGAGCAGCGAGTACGACAAGATCAAGACCGCAAAGGAGCTGGTGAACCACGTCATGGTCCACGGCTTCAGCACTAAGACTGATGACGTGGTCCGGGCGCAGGACATCTTCGGGAACAGCACCATCGAGGAGCTGGCCTTCCTGGCGAACGACATCGGCCGGGACGACAAGGACGGGAACCCGGACCCGAAGGGGACGATGTGCAGCGGCCGTCGGGCCACCCGCGGGACCTTCTACTCCATCCTGTTCCAGATTTGGAATTGGGAGGACGCTACCCGCTTCTGGAACGCCCACACCAACCCTGAGCACGAGAGGCTCGCAGAACTCCGCACCGAGAACGCCGCCCTTAAGACGATAGCAAAGCAGGCGGAGGTTGACCGGGAGAGATTCAACAAGGAGCGGGCCGATAGGGAAGCCTACATCGACGAAAAGCTGGCGATCCTGGAGGAGGCCATCCACAAGGCGGAGGCCGCCGAGAACGAGATCATGCGCCTGAAGGCGAAGCTGTATGACCTGACGGTCGGAAAGGAGGAGTGAGCCATGAGGTATTACAGCACGCTCCGGCCTATTGGGCCAGGGACGCTGCCGAATGAGGATTGGACGCACGTCCAAAACTTCGACCAGCGGACGTTCGTTCCCGCTATTGGCCGCGAGGCATGGGGCTACGTCGACTACGATACACCGCTCACCGAGAAGGAGGCTGACGACTACGACCTCGTTCCCGGCAAAAGGAGCAACGAGACCTTCCAGAACGTCGAGCGGTATATGGCCGATCACAAATTCCTGGCCGCCGACAAAGTGAAGGTCAGGAGATTCCTTCGAGAGCAGGAAGCGACCGCTGCCGTCATCACGCGGAAAGAGATCAGGTGGCGGGATAAGACCGGGATGATAGGAAGGACCGGCAGAGGAAACGTCGGCCTTCAGGAGGAGGTATGATATGGGCCGCGGGAATGTGTGCGTGACCGGCCGGTGCGAGGGCCTGTTCTATATCGACAACGACCTGTTCCATGTGTACCGGCGCGACGACCCGAACGACGAGGACCCTGAGACCAGGCTGATGGACGATCTTGAGTATGCAGAGCTCACCGGCGGCGAGTGGTATATGGATGAAGTAGAGACCGAGGAGGAGCAGGACGACATCGAGGAGTGCTTCATGGACGGCTTCACGAGGATGTTCCGCAGCTTCTGTCGGGTGCACCCGAATAAGTTGTTGAAGAATGGCGCATACGGCGATGCGTCCAGGCGGGTGATACTGGAGAGCGGCCTGTTCTACGTCTGTATCGAGGACAACGAATGGTCGGTGGCCATCGAGCTGGTGCAGAAGAAGGAGCCGTATGGCGAGCCGTGGATGGAGAATCTCCAACAGGCGCTGTTCGAGAAGTACCTGGACGGCATGAAGAAGTGTCTGCTCGACCGGCTCCCGAGAATCGGGACGTACAAGGGAGCCTGGACATGCGGGGAATTGAGAAGGGAGGATGTGTACCATGAAACGTGAGGGTATGACTGTCCGCGCCGCGGCGGAGGAGTGGGTACGGGAGTTCAACGCCATCCCGCAGGGCGTCATCGAGAAGCTGATGCAGCTCGACACCTATGATGTCCAGGAGATCACGCCGCCTGCGGTGAACAACAGGGTGTACGTCACCAGCGGAAAGCATGATGGTGAGTATGGGGACATCGTCGGCCGTGACAGCGAGAACGACATGTACATCGTGAGGCTCGACAGCGGCGATGAGATAAAGCTCGGCGATGACCTGTTCGAGGTCGAGCATGACGGCTGCCTGCCGATGTGGGGGACGATGTGGACGTTCGGAGACAACATCGACAACTGTTGGCTGGAGGACGATGAGCAGGATGGCCTGCGAAAGATGGCTGACTGCGGCTTCCGCATCTACGAGCAGGAGGACCTCGGATATGTCTTTGGCATCGACGGCGCCGGGTATAGCTTCTTCGAGGAGCATTGGGTGCCGCTTTATAATGCCCGTGGCCTGCACTGGCATGACGATTCCGCTGAGCAGGAGTACCAAATGACCAAGAAGGGGTACAAGAAGGGGAAGCTCGGCCACAAGGAGTATTGGGTCGACGACGACGAGAACATCATAGCGGAGGTGATATGAGTGGACGATTTTTACGATAAGCACAAGAAGTGCCTTGTCCTTGATGCCTGCGAGACCATTGACGACTTCCTGCATCACGCGACGTATAAGGAGTGCGGCCTTGTAAACCAAGATAAAGGGACCCTGAGACAGTTGCTTTACGATATGTCCAAAGCTATCAGAGAGGAGGTGAAGTGATTGGGCAGGCCGAGAGACGTGTACGGCCTCGTGAGCCGGTACTATGGGAAGCACCCGGGCGGTCACTTCTTCGACCGCGACACGCTGAAATTCTTCGGGGAGTCGCTGTCGACCATGCGGCTGCTGAAAGGCACCGTGAAGATCAAGGACATCTGCGGGGAGGAGCACGAGTGCTACGTCCTGAGCAGGTTGCAGAAAAAGCACCCGCTTGGCCCGCGGCGGACCTACGCATACTTCGACGTAGACACGCTGGACGACGTGACCGTGTGAGGAGGCATGACAATGGACGAGAGAATGGAGTTGTACAACAGCGTCGGCTGTGCCGGCTGCAAGAACCACCAGGACAGCATGGAAGATGGGTGCCCGTATGAGGATGCCTGCACCCATGGGGAGAAGTTCGTCTTTGATGAACCGCAGAAAGGAGGTGCCCAGTGAATCTGACCAACGGAAGGGACGGTCCGCTGTCGATTGACGCCAAGAAGGAGTTTAATACCATCCTTGAGTACGCCCGGGAGCCGAAGAACGATGTTCTGTGGATGAACCAGATCGCGGCGCTGTGGACTGCGTACTGCCTCCGGTGGAACGTCGACCCCGGAAGCGCAAATGCCGAGTGCGGCCTCGAGGAGATATGGGACGTTCTGCCCAGGCGTTTTACAGACGAGTATGACGAGAAGGCCGATCTTGAGAGGGAGATGAACGGCTGGAGCGATGCCTACGACGGCTTCGACTCGTTCGCCATGCACATGTCGGAGTGGCTGGAATGATGGCCCGCATATTTAAGGCCGCAGTCAGGATCACGCTGCTGCCAGTCACCATCCTGGCCGCCATGCTCCGGGCCATCGTCCGGCGGTGAAAGAGCGGCATTGACATCCGCCGGTGCCATGGTAAAATGGGTGTTGCGGCGGCAGAATGTTACGAATTACATCATGTTTCCCGTGAGCTTTGGGGACGCCATGTTCATCCACTGACAGTTAGACGGGCATAGGCCCCGTTCGTTACAAAAGGCCGGGAGCGCTCCCGGCCTTTTATTTGACATATGGGGAAAATCTGTTACAATACCCCTTGCGACTAAATTGGAGCGAGGACGCCATGTATAAGCTGCTGAAACAGGACGAGGGACATGCCCGGCGGGGGGAATTCGCCACGCCCCACGGGGTGGTCCAGACCCCGGCCTTTATGAACGTGGGCACCGTGGCCGCCATAAAAGGCGGGCTCTCCGCCAGAGACCTGGAGGACCTGGGCTGCCAGGTGGAGCTTTCCAACACCTACCACCTGCATGTCCGGCCCGGGGACGAGCTCATCCGGGACATGGGGGGCCTGCACAGGTTCATGGGCTGGCACGGGCCCATCCTCACGGACAGCGGCGGGTTTCAGGTCTTCTCCCTGGCGGGCCTGCGGAAGATCACCGAGGAGGGCGTGGCCTTCCAGAGCCATGTGGACGGCCGGCACCTCTTCATCGGCCCGGAGCAGAGCATGCGCATCCAGGCCAATCTGGGCAGCGATATCGCCATGGCCTTCGACGAGTGCGTGAAGATACCCTCGCCCCGGGAGTATTTTGAGCAGTCCTGCGCCCGGACGACCCGGTGGCTGGTGCGGTGCAAAAAGGCCCTGGCGGAGTATAACGCCGCCCCCGGCGCGGTCAATCCCGGGCAGATGCTCTTCGGCATCAACCAGGGGGGCATATATCCCGATCTGCGGGTGGAGCACATGAAGGCCATCGCGGAGCTGGACCTGCCCGGTTACGCCATCGGCGGCCTCGCGGTAGGGGAGACCCACCAGGAAATGTATGACACCATCGAGCTTGTGCAGGAGCACATGCCCGCAGACCGGCCCCGGTACCTCATGGGTGTGGGCACGCCGGGGAACATCATCGAGGGCGTCTGGAGGGGCGTGGACCTTTT
>CANQZJ010000005.1 GCA_947628315.1 uncultured Oscillospiraceae bacterium | reverse complement strand
AAATGCGTTCAAATGATCAATATCGCCATCAGGCTTCTTTTGAACCACTCGCCTAGCGAGTGGTTTTCGAACTACAAAAAAGCGGCCCTCGCCATCACCGGCAGGGGCTGCTTCTCTTATTTTTCGCCGGCCTTGACGATCTTCACGATGCGGCTGGTGCCCAGCCGGGAGGCGCCCAGGTTGATGAAGTCCTCGGCGTCTTTCAGAGAGGCGATGCCTCCGGCGGCCTTGATCTTCACGTGGGGCGCCACGTGGGCGGCGAACAGGGCCACGTCCTCCCGGGTGGCGCCGCCTCCGGCAAAGCCGGTGGAGGTCTTGATGTAGTCCGCGCCGGAGGCGGAGACGATCTCGCACAGCCTGATCTTCTCCCTGTCGGTGAGCAGACAGGTCTCGATGATGACCTTGAGCACCTTGCCCTCGCAGGCGGCCCGGACGGCCCTGATCTCAGCGAGCAGATCGTCCCAGCGCCCATCCTTGGCCCAGCCGATGTTGATGACCATGTCGATCTCGTCCGCGCCGTTCTTCACCGCGTCGGCGGCCTCAAAGGCCTTCACGGCGGTGGTGGAATAGCCGTTGGGGAAGCCGATGACAGTGCAGACGGCCAGCCTGTCCCCAACATACTCCCTGGCCTGCTTCACATAGCTGGCCGGGATGCAGACGCTGGCGGTCTTGTATTTGATGCCGTCGTCACAGACGCCCTTGATCTCCTCCCAGGTGGCGTCCTGGGCCAGCAGGGTGTGATCCACCTTGCTCAGAATGTCGCGCAGTTCCATGGGGTCAGCCTCCCGTTCATGGTATTCCCGCTGCATTTTACCACCGATGGCCGCCGCTTTTCAAGCCTGTCCGCCGTTCTGCCAAAAAGTTTACGGGAAGGGAGCCATTGAGCGATTGACATTTTGGCCGTTTCAAGGTATGTTATATGGTACAGGCATAAAATGAAAAGCGAACCCATCGCGAGAAAAGATAAAGGAGGGGCTTAGATGATTACCTATGACGCCGCCCTGTGGGATGTAAAACACCAGGTAGTCCTGGAGGTGGCCCGGCTGGCCTGGGAGGGCAAGCTGGACGAAGGCCGGGACGACATCGCCGGCAAGCTGATCCCCGGCCCCAGGGCCCAGTTCCGCTGCTGCATCTATAAAGAACGGGAGATCATCCGCCAGCGGGTGCGCCTGGCCGAGGGCAAGTGCCCCTCCGGGCAGAAGTCCGACAACGTGGTGCAGGTCATCAGCGCGGCCTGCGAGGAGTGTCCCATCGCCTCCTATCTGGTGACGGACAACTGCCGCAAGTGCATCGGAAAGGCCTGTCAGAACTCCTGCCAGTTCGGCGCCATCTCCATGGGCGGCCACCACGCCTACATAGACCCCACCAAGTGCAAGGAGTGCGGCAAGTGCGCCCAGGCGTGCCCCTACAACGCCATCGCCCACCTGGAGCGCCCCTGCCGGCGTGTGTGCCCCGTGGACGCCATCACCTATGACGAGTACGGCGTCTGCTGCATCGACGAGAAGAAGTGCATCCGCTGCGGCGCCTGCATCCACAACTGCCCCTTCGGCGCCATCGGCACCAAAGCGGACATCGTGCAGGTCATCAACGCCATCCGCGCCGGCAAGCGGGTGGTGGCCATGCTGGCCCCCGCCACCGAGGGCCAGTTCGGGCCCGACATCACCATGGCCAGCTGGCGCACGGCGCTGAAAAAGGCCGGCTTCGCCGACATGATCGAGGTGGGCCTGGGCGGCGACCTCACCGCCTATGCCGAGGCCCGGGAGTGGGCGGAGGCCTACAAGGAGGGCAAGAAGCTGACCACCTCCTGCTGCCCCGCCTTCGTCAACATGATCCGCATGCACTACCCCACGGTGGCGGGCAACATCTCCACCACCGTCTCCCCCATGTGCGGCGTGTCCCGCATGGTCAAGGAAAAGGATCCCGACGCCGTCACCGTGTTCGTGGGCCCCTGCATCGCCAAAAAGAGCGAGGCCAAGGATCACGGCATCGAGGGCAACGCGGACTACGTGCTGACCTACGGCGAGATCCGCTCCCTGATGTACGCCAAGGACATCGAGCTGGAGCCGGAGGAGGACTACTCCCAGGCCGCGTCCGTCTACGGCAAGCGCTTCGGCGACAGCGGCGGTGTCACCGCCGCTGTGGAGCAGTGCCTGAAGGAGCAGGGCGAGGATGTCCACCCCCAGGTGATGCGCTGCAACGGCGCCGCCGAGTGCAAGAAGGCCCTGCTGCTCATGAAGGTGGGCAAGCTGCCCGCCGACTTCATCGAGGGCATGGTGTGCGAGGGCGGCTGCGTGGGCGGCCCCAGCAAGAACATGATGGTGGCCGAGGCCAAAAAGTACCGGGACGGACTCATCGGCCAGGCCGACGACCGGCAGGTGTTCGAGAACCTGAAAATGCAGGGCGCGGACAAGGTGCCCATGCACCGGGCGTGACGTCAAAACGACATTCAAAAAGGGTCGGCGCAGCGCGCCGGCCCTTTTGCTTTTCTTTGATTATCGTCCGAACAGGGTGCCAAGCAGGCCCCGGCCGATGCTGCCGCCCAGGTTGCCGCCCAGCTTCTTGCCGAAGCTGCCGAACGTCTTGCCGAGGTCGGACCCCAGCTCCCGGCCCACGGTGCCCAGAGCCGATTTCGCCACGCTGGCGATGGCCCGCTCCCGGGCTTTCTCCGCCCGCTCGGCCTCACGCTCCTGCTGCTTTGCCATCCGCTCGGCCTCTTTCTCGGCCTCCTTCGCGGCCTTTGCCTGTTCCTTGGCCTGCTCCTCCAGAGCAGCCTGGGCCTCGGCCTCCTGCTGGGCCTGGACGGCCTTGCGCTGGAGGAACTCATAGGCGGAGTCCCGATCCACGGCGGTGCCGTACTTGCCGAACAGGCCGTCGGTCTGGACGGCCGCCGCCCGATCCGCGTCGCCGATGGGGCCCATCTGGCTCTGGGGCGGCAGGATCTTGGCCCGCTGAACCACGGCGGGGGCGCCGTCCTCCTGGAGGAAGGACACCAGCGCCTCGCCGATGCCCAGCTCGGTGAGCGCCTGCTTGGTGTCGAACTCCGGGTTGGCCCGGAAGGAGTCCGCCGCGGCCTTCACGGCCTTCTGGTCGGCGGGGGTGTAGGCGTGGAGGGCGTGCTGGATCTTGTTGCCCAGCTGGCCCAGGACGCCGTCGGGGATGTCCTTGGGGCTCTGGGTGATGAAGTACACGCCCACGCCCTTGGAGCGGATCAGCTTCACCACCTGCTCCAGCTTTTCCATCAGCGCCCTGGGGGCGTCGTTGAACAGCAGGTGGGCCTCGTCGAAGAAGAACACCATCTTGGGACGGTCGCAGTCGCCGGCCTCGGGCATGACCTCGAACAGCTCGGACAGCATCCACAGCATGAAGGTGGAGTACATCATGGGGTTGTTGATGAGGCTCTCGCTGTCCAGCACGTTGATGACGCCCTTGCCGTCGGCGCTGGTGCGGAACCAGTCGTGGATGTCCAGGGCGGGCTCGCCGAAGAACACGTCGCCGCCGGCCTCCTCCAGGGCGATCACGTTGCGCAGGATGCTGTTGATGCTCTGGGTGGGCAGATTGCCGTACTGGGCGCCGTACTCCTTGTTGTGCTCCGCCACGTAGCTGAGCATGGACTTGAGATCCTTGGTGTCGATGAGCAGCAGGCCCTCCTCGTCGGCGATCTTGAACACCACCGAGAGGATGCCGGTCTGGGCGTCGGTGAGATCCATCAGGCGGCTCAGGAGGGTGGGGCCCATCTCGCTGATGGTGGTGCGCAGGGGCAGGCCCTTCTGGCCGTAGATGTCCCAGAAGCAGGTGGGGTACGCCTTGTACTGGAAGCCCGCGTCGGCCAGGCCGAATTTGGCGATGCGCTTCTGCATATCCTCGCTGTCCACGCCGACGCGGCACATGCCCGCCAGGTCGCCCTTCACGTCCGCCAGGAACACGGGGACGCCCGCGTCGCTGAAGGACTCGGCCAGCACCTTCAGGGTGATGGTCTTGCCGGTGCCGGTGGCGCCGGCGATGATGCCGTGGCGGTTGGCCATTTTGGGGATGATGGAGAGGTTCTCCGTGTCGCTCTTGCCGATCCAGACTTTATTATCATAGAACATTGTCGTCACTCCCGTAAAAAATGTGGGGAATCCTGCGAACAGTATAGCAGATTGACACGCGATAGGCAAGTAAAAAACGCCGGAGCAAGCGATACGCAACTTGCTCCGGCGTGGTGGAGGCGAGGGGAATCGAACCCCTGTCCGAAAACGATTCCACGGGACTTTCTCCGGGTGCAGGCAGTCATTTACATTCCCTTCCCCCGGCGTGGGCTGTCACACTCAGGAGGTCGGTAGAGTCATGATGCATGGCCCGGTCAACTCTTTCCGGACGCACGGACGCCACTGATTTCACGCCCCGGACGGCTCGTGGCCCTTCCGCCAAGGACGGCCGCTATTTAAGCAGCGGCGAGAACGACGTTATCGTTGTTCTTTAATTTATAATTGCCCATTTCAAGGCGGCTGGGCGCCGCCACCCGCTTATCCCGCTTCTTCATCCCCGTCGAAACCAGTACGCCCCCCTGAGGCCGCCGGAGGCGGCCGAAGGGCCCGTCGGGGCCTTGTTAAACTTTTTCCGGCTCGGGGTAATCCACGCCGAAGGTGTCCACGGTGACCTTCTTCATCCGCTGGTCGGTGAGGGGCTTATCCTGGAAATTGGTGCGGACGGACACGATCCTGTCGGCCACGTCCATGCCCTCGGTGACCTTGCCGAAGGCGGCGTAAGCGCCGTCCAGGTGGGGGGCCGCCTCCACCATGATGAAGAACTGGCTGCCGGCGGAGTCGGGATCCATTGCCCGGGCCATGGACAGCACGCCCCGGTCGTGGCGCAGATCGTTCTTCACGCCGTTCTGGGCGAACTCACCCTTGATGGAGTAGCCGGGGCCGCCCACGCCGATGCCCTGGGGGTCGCCGCCCTGGATCATAAAGCCGGGGATCACCCGGTGGAAGATAAGCCCGTCATAGAAGCCCCGCTTCACCAGGGAGATAAAGTTGTTCACCGTGTTGGGCGCGACGTCAGGATACAGCTCCGCCTTCATCACGCCGCCGTTTTCCATTTCAAAGGTCACGATGGGATTGCTCATGTCAATTCCTCCTTATAGTGATCAGTAGCGCCCCCGCGCCATGCGATCCATCTCGCGCCTGGCGTCCCGCTGGGCGGCGGCCTCCCGCTTGTCGTACAGCTTTTTGCCGCGGGCCAGCGCCAGCTCCACCTTCACCCGCGGGCCGCTGAAATACAGCGACAGGGGGATCAGCGCGTAGCCGTCCTGCTGGACTTTTGCCTGGAGCCGCATGATCTCCTTCTTGTGGAGCAGCAGCCGCCGGGTGCGCCGGGGATCCTTGTTGAAGATGTTGCCCTTCTCATAGGGGGAGATGTGCATGCCGTAGAGCATCATCTCCCCGTCCTTCACCGCGCAGAAGGAGTCCTTCAGGTTCACGTTCCCCAGGCGGATGGACTTGACCTCGGTGCCGGCCAGCTCGATGCCCGCCTCCAGCTTGTCCTCGATGAAATAGTCGTGGAAGGCCTTGCGGTTGGCCGCGATCTGCCTGGTACCCTGCTTCGCCATGGGAAACACCTCCTTCGTCCGGCGTGGAGTAATAGTATAACATCCTTTGCGGAAAACCGCAAGGGGGAAATGGCCGCCGGATCTTCACAAAATCCCTCTTGTTTTTGCGGAATGGATAGCATATAATAGCTACGCTTTTGAAGAGGAGGGATTTGATGGATACGCGTCCCATCGGGGTATTCGACTCCGGCCTGGGCGGGCTCACCGCCGTGCGGGAGCTGGCGCGGCTGATGCCGGAGGAGGATCTGGTCTACTTCGGCGACACCGGGCGGGTGCCCTACGGCGGCCGCTCCAAAGACACCATCGTCCGATACGCCCGGCAGGACGTGGCCTTCCTGCGCTCCTTTGACCCCAAGGCCATCGTCATCGCCTGCGGCACCGTGTCCGCCAACGCCCTGGACATTCTTCAAAAGGAAAACGACATCCCCGTGTTCGGCGTGGTGGAGCCCGCCGCCCACGCCGCCGCAAAGGCGACGGTGGACGGCAAGGTGGGCCTCATCGGCACCAAGGCGTCCATCCGCTCCGGGGCATATGAGCGGGCCATCGAGGCTCTCCGCCCCGGCACGGAGGTGACGGCGAAAGCCTGTCCCCTGCTGGTGCCTCTGGTGGAGAACGGCCGCTTCCTCCCAGGCGACCCGGTGGCGGAGCAGGTGGTGGCCGAATACCTCTCCCCCGTCAAGGCCCAGGGCGTGGACGCCCTCATCCTGGGCTGCACCCACTATCCCCTGTTAAAGGATGTGGTGGGCGCGTACATGGGGCCGAATGTGTCCCTCATCGACGTGGGCGCCCAGTGCGCCCACTGGGTGGCGGAGCGTCTGGACAGGGACGGCCTCCGGGTCGGGCGGCCCGACGCGGGGCGCCGCCGCTATTTTGTCAGCGACTCCACCGAGGACTTCGCCTCCCTGGCCTCCATCTTCCTGGGGGAGGACGTGTCCGCCGAGGTGGAGCGCATCGACATCACCCAATATTGATCCTGTCACACAGCATAAGTGAACCGTCATATCCCGTAGAAAGGGGGATCATGCGATGAACGACAACGTGATTATATCCATCAAAGGAAAGCAGATATACGCCGAGAGCTCCCCGGACGAGATGGAGCTGGTCACCGCCGGCACCCTGAAGCGGGAGGGCCGCGGCAAGTACTCCATCTCCTACCAGGAGAGCGAGCTCACCGGCCTGGAGGGCACCACCACAAAACTGCTCATCGACGGCGGCCGGGTCACCCTGGTGCGGGAGGGCAATATCAACTCCCAGATGGTGTTCGAGGAGGGCCGCCGCCACCTGTCCATGTACGAGACGCCCTACGGGGCCCTGTCCATCGGCGTGAACACCCGCCGGATGCGCTCCACCGTGGACGAGGGCGGCGGTGATCTGGAGATCGACTACGCCCTGGAGATCGACAATCTGCTGGCGGGACAGAACCAGTTCCGCATGAACGTGAAGAAAAACCCCGTCCTTCCCCAATGACCGCCGTAGGGGCCGGCCCATGTGCCGGCCCGAATCGCGGTGGGGCGGCCCGGAGGCCGCCCCCTGCCGATGACCCCCAAGAAAGGATGACCCCCATGTCTAACCTCATCCAGGCCGCGAGAGATCAGGTGGCCCAGCTGACCCAGGCCGCCTATGAAAAGGCGGCGGCCCGGGGTCTGCTCCCCGCCGGCCAGACCATCAACGGGACTGTGGAAGTCCCCAAGGACAGCAAAAACGGCGACTTCGCCTCCTCCTTCGCCATGGCGGGGGCCAGGGCGCTGCACATGGCCCCCCGGGCCATCGCCCAGATCATCCTGGATCATCTGGAGCTGGAGGGCACCTTTTTTGACCGCGCGGAGATCGCCGGCCCCGGCTTTTTGAACTTCTTCTATGCCCCCAAATGGTACGGGGACGTGCTGGCCGCCGTGGAGGCGGAGCCCGACGCCTACGGCGCTACCGACATCGGCGCGGGCAAAAAGGTGATGGTGGAGTTCGTCTCCGCCAACCCCACCGGGCCCATGCATATGGGCAACGCCCGGGGCGGCGTGCTGGGGGACACCCTGGCCAACGTGCTGAAGCGGGCCGGGTACGACACCTGGAAGGAGTTCTACGTCAACGACGCCGGCAACCAGATCCACAAGTTCGCCACCTCCATCTACGCCCGGTACATGCAGATCATCGTGGGGGAGGACAATTTCCCCTTCCCCGAGGAGGGCTACCACGGCGAGGACATCAAAGAGCTGGCCCAGGCTTTCTACGAGACCTACGGCGATGCGTACCGGGGCAAGGAGGATGAGGCGCTGGACGCCATGGCCGCCTTCGGCCTGGAGCGGAATATCCCCAAAATGCAGTCCGACCTGAAAAAGTACGGCATTGAGTACGACCAGTGGTTCTTCGAGTCCGAGCTCCACAAGTCCGGCTATGTGGCCGAGACGGTGGATCTGCTCACACAAAAGGGCTGGACATACGAGAAGGACGGCGCCCTGTGGCTGGACACCACCGGCCTGCTCAAGCAGAAGTACCTGGCCGAAGGGAAAACGCAGGATCAGGTGGACAAGCTGGATCTGAAGGACGACGTGCTCCGCCGCGCCAACGGGTTCTACACCTACTTCGCCGCCGACATCGCCTACCACCGCAACAAATTCGAGAAGCGGGGCTTCGACCTGGTCATCAACGTGTGGGGCGCCGACCACCACGGCCATGTGGCCCGCCTCCAGGCGGCGCTGGACGGCCTGGGGCTGGACGGCTCCCACCGGCTGGTCATCGTGCTGATGCAGCTGGTGAACCTCCTCCAGGACGGCAAGCCCGTGCGGATGTCCAAGCGCACCGGCAAGGCCATCGCCCTCCACGACCTGCTGGACGAGATCAGCGTGGACGCCGCCCGGTACTACTTCAACAACCGCGCCGCCACCTCCCCTCTGGACTTCGACCTGGATCTGGCCGTCCGGCAGGACAGCGACAACCCGGTGTACTACGTCCAGTACGCCCACGCCCGCATCTGCTCCCTGCTGGCCAATCTGGCGGAGGACGGCGCGGCGGTCCCCCGGGCCTCCTCCATCCACCCGGAGCTGCTGGAGACGGAAGAGGAGAAGACCCTGGTCAAGACCCTGGCCCAGTACCCGGAGGAGATCAAGCTGGCCGCCCGGGACTACGACCCCAGCCGCATCAACCGCTATCTCACCGTGCTGGCGGGGGACTTCCACCGGTTCTACAACGCCTGCCGGGTGAAGGGCATCGAGCCGGAGCTCCAGGCCGTCCGGCTGAAACTGGCGGACGCCGTCCGGCTGGTGCTGGCCAACGGTCTGAATCTGCTGGGCGTCAACGCCCCGGTGAAAATGTAACGCGAAAAAAATGCTTGCATTTCCCATTCACCTGTGGTAAAATGCCAGCGTAAGTTAAGGTTAGAAAAGAGTGAGGCTCGCGCCTCACTCTTTTTTCAAGGAGGCGCTGTTATGCCCAAAATCGCCGACGTGGTGGCCGAGCTTGCCGGGCCCATCGTGGAGCGGGCCGGCTGTACCCTGTGGGACGTGGAATACGTGAGAGAGGCCGGCGAGTGGTTCCTCCGGGTCTACATCGACCGGGAGGGCGGCGTCGACCTGGACGCCTGCGAGGCGGTGTCCCGCCCCCTGTCCGACCTGCTGGATGAGGCCGACCCCATCCCCAACAGCTACACCTTCGAGGTGTCCTCCGCCGGCCTGGAGCGGGCGCTGAAAAAGCCGGAGCACTTCGAGAAGTGCATGGGCCGGCAGGTGGACGTCCGCCTGTACCGCCCGGTGGACGGCGCGAAGGAGTTCACCGGCGCGCTGGCCGGATATGAGGACGGCGCCGTCGTCCTGGCGGACGGCAGGCGGTTTGACAAAAAAGACGTGGCCCAGGTGCGGCTGCACGTTGATTTTTAAGGAGTAATCGATATGGCTAAGAAAAAGATCGCCCCCAAGAACACGGAGCTGGACGCCCCCGAGTTTTTTGCCGCCATCTCCGACATCGAGAAGGAAAAGGGTATCCCCAAGAGCTACATGCTGGAGAAGATCACCCAGGCGCTGGTGGCCGCGTACAAGCGTGACCACGAGGGCATCACCGACAACGTGACGGTGGAGGCCGACGAGGAGAAGTGCTCGGTGCGCATGTTTGTGAAGAAGGACGTCGTGGAAGTGGTCGACAACCCCCACACCGAGATCAGCCTGGAGGACGCCCAGCGCGCTCTGCCCCGGGCCCAGCTGGGGGACGTGCTCCGCATCGAGATCAAGCCCAAGAACTTCGGCCGCATCGCCGCCATGACCGCCCGCCAGGTGATCATCCAGGGCATGCGGGAGGCCGAGCGGGGCATGATCTTCGACGAGTTCTCCGCCAAGGAGCACGAGATCCTCACCGGCACCGTCACCCGCGTGGACGAGCGCACCGGCTCCGTCGCCATCCGGCTCACCTCCGGCTCCGAGTTCACCGACTCGTTCCTGTCCGCCGGCGAGCAGGTCAAGGGAGAGGTCATCCGCGAGGGCGACCGGGTTCGGGTGTACGTGGTGGAAGTCCGCCGCTCCACCCGGGGGCCCCAGGTGCTCATCTCCCGCACCCACCCCGGCCTGGTCAAGCGGCTCTTTGAGCTGGAGGTGCCCGAGATCTACGACGGCACCGTGGAGGTCAAGTCCATCGCCCGGGAGGCGGGCAGCCGCACCAAGCTGGCGGTGTGGAGCGAGGATCCCAACGTGGATCCCATCGGCGCCTGCGTGGGCCCCCGGGGCCAGCGTGTCAACGCCGTGGTGGAGGAGCTGAAGGGCGAGAAGGTGGACATCATCAAATGGTCGGAGGACGCCGGCCAGTATGTGGCCGCCGCCCTGGCCCCCGCCGACGTGCTCCAGGTCATCGAGCTGGAGGAGGGCAAGAGCTGCCGGGTCATCGTCCCCGACGACCAGCTGTCTCTCGCCATCGGCAAGGAGGGCCAGAACGCCCGCCTGGCCGCCCGGCTCACCGGCTTTAAGATCGACATCCGTCCCGCCAGCGCCCCCGAGCCCCCCGAGGAGGAGGCCGGCGCCGGTGAGGAGCCCATCGAGATCGAGGAATAAACTGTTTTTGACGCCTGCGGAAGGGAGTGAGACGCCATGCCGAAAAAGATACCCCTGCGCCAGTGCCTTGGCTGCCGGGAGATGAAGCCCAAAAAGGAGCTGATCCGGGTGGTGCGCTCCCCCGAGGGCGAGATATCACTGGACTTCCGGGGCAAAAAGCCGGGGCGGGGCTGCTACCTCTGCCCGGACACGGCCTGCTTCGCCAAGGCGAAGAAGAGCCGCGCCATCGAGCGGGCCCTGTCCGCCCAGGTGAGCCCGGAGGTCTACGAGGCGCTGGAGGCGCAGATGAGAGCGGGTGACGGCGGTGATTGACAAAACGCTGTCCCTGCTGGGGCTGGCCCTCCGGGGCGGCAACCTGGCCGTGGGCGAGGAGCCCGTGGCGGAGGCCTGCGCCGCGGGCCGCGCCAAACTGGTGCTCACCGCGTCGGACGCGGCCCCCAACAGCGCCGATAAGGCGAAACGTCTGGCGGAGCGGTCAAACGTGCCCTGCGCCGTCCTGCCCCGCACGAAAGCCCAGACCGGCTTCGCCCTGGGGCGGTCATCCTGCGCGGTGCTGGCCGTCACCGAGCGCGGCCTCGCCGCCGCCGTGGAAAAGCGGCTGGCAGAGGAGGACGGGCGCCTGAAGCCCCTGTCCGGCGGCCCCAGACCCTCAATGACAGAACCCCATGAGCGAAACAACAGGAGGTGGCCCGTATGAGCCTTGCCAAATACACCGCCAGAGATGTGGCCAAGGACTTTGGGATGCAAGCCAAAGCCATCACCGCCATTCTGGCCGGCTATACCAAAGACGCCGTGTCCCCCACCCGCGCCCTCACCGACCGGGAGCTGGCCATCGTCTTTGAGCACCTGACCCAGACGCACCAGGTGGAGTCCATCGAGTCCATCTACGCCGACGTGTACCACGAGCCCCAGAAGGAGCAGCCCGCCCCCAAGGCCCCGGCCAAGGAGGAGGGCAAAGCTCCCGCCGCCCAGGAGAAGCAGCCCGCCGCCCCCGCCAGGGAGGCCGCCAGGCCCGCTCCCCAGGGCCAGAAGGAGCAGCCCGCCAAGCCCGCTCAGCCCGTGAGCCGCACCCCCGCCAAGAAGGTGGTGGACACCCGCAAGGGCGGCCACGTCAACCTGGAGAAGTACGACCAGCGGCTGGAGGATCTGGCCCCCGACAAGGCCGACCGGATGCAGACCGGCAAGCAGAAGTTCCAGAACCGGGGCGGCAAGAACCGGAACCAGAACATGGGCAGCAAGCGCCGCCAGGAGGAGCAGGATCGGATGCGCCGCCTCCAGCTGGAGATCGCCAAGAAGACCCCCCTCACCGTCAAGATCCCCGACGAGATCGCCGTGGGCGAGCTGGCCTCCCGCATGAAGAAGACCGGCGCGGAGGTGGTCAAGTGCCTGGTGCGGAACGGCGTCATGGCCTCCCTGTCCGACGTCATCGACTTCGACACCGCCTCCTTCGTGGCGGAGGAGCTGGGCTGCAAGGTGGAGAAAGAGGTCATCGTCACCATCGAGGAGAGGCTCATCGACACCGCCGAGGACAAAGAGGAGGATCTGGTGCCCCGGGCCCCGGTGGTGGTGGTCATGGGCCACGTTGACCACGGCAAGACCTCCCTGCTGGACTATATCCGCCACGCCAACGTGGTCTCCGGCGAGGCCGGCGGCATCACCCAGCACATCGGCGCGTATCAGGTGGACGTGGGCGGCCGCCCCGTCACCTTCCTGGACACCCCCGGCCACGAGGCGTTTACCGCCATGCGCGCCAGAGGCGCCATGATCACCGACATCGCCATCCTGGTGGTGGCGGCGGACGACGGCATCATGCCCCAGACCATCGAGTCCATCAACCACGCCAAGGCCGCCGACATCCCCATCATC
Source organism: uncultured Oscillospiraceae bacterium (assembly GCA_947628315.1). Lineage (GTDB taxonomy): Bacteria > Bacillota > Clostridia > Oscillospirales > Oscillospiraceae > Enterenecus. The sequence continues at coordinate 45,971 of CANQZJ010000005.1, read as the reverse complement.
GTGGCCATCAACAAAATGGATAAGCCGGAGGCCAACCCCGACCGCGTCAAGCAGCAGCTCACCGAATACGAGCTGATCCCCGAGGAGTGGGGCGGCGACACCATTGTGGTGCCCATCTCCGCCAAGACCGGCATGGGCGTGGACGAGCTGCTGGAGAACCTGGCCGTCCTGGCCGAGGTGCGGGAGCTGAAGGCCAACCCCAACCGCACCGCCCACGGCGCCGTCATCGAGGCCCGGCTGGACAAGGGCCGGGGCCCCGTGGCCACCCTGCTGGTGCAGAACGGCACCCTGAAGCAGGGCGACGTGATCATCGCCGGCATGGCGGTGGGCCGCGTCCGCGCCATGACCGACTACAAGGGCAAAAAAGTCACCTCCGCCGGCCCCTCCGTCCCCGTGGAGATCATCGGCATGGGCGAGGTGCCCAACGCCGGCGACGACTTCCACGCCGTGGCCGACGAGCGCATGGCCCGGGAGCTGGTGGAGCAGCGCAAGACCGAGATGAAGAACGCCACCACCGGCGCGGCCAAGCAGAAGGTCTCCCTGGAGGAGCTGTTCAGCCAGATCCAGGCCGGCGAGATGAAGGACCTGAACATCATCGTCAAGGCCGACGTGCAGGGCTCCGCCGAGGCGGTGAAGGCCAGCCTGGAGAAGATCTCCAACAGCGAGGTCCGGGTGCGGGTCATCCACTGCGCCGTGGGCGCCATCAACGAGTCCGACGTGATGCTGGCCGCCACTTCCAACGCCATCATCGTGGGCTTCAACGTCCGCCCGGACAAGAACGCCGCCGACTCCGCCGCCCGCAACAAGGTGGATATGCGGATGTACCGCGTCATCTACGACTGCATCAACGAGATCGAGGCCGCCATGAAGGGCATGCTGGCCCCCCAGTTCAAGGAGGTCGCCCTGGGCGAGGCCGAGGTGCGCCAGGTCTACAAGATCTCCGGCGTGGGCGTGGTGGCCGGCTGCTACGTCACCGAGGGCAAGGTGGCGAGAAACGCCCAGATCCGTCTGGTGCGGGACGGCATCGTCATCCACGAGGGCGTGATGAACTCCCTCCAGCGCTTCAAGGACTCCGTCCGCGAGGTGGCCCGGGGCTACGAGTGCGGCATCGGCATCGAGAAGTACCAGGACATCAAAGAGGGCGACGTCATCGAGGCCTTCCAGATGGAGCAGATCGAACCGTAAGGATTTCGAGGGGCGGGCGGCTTCGCCCGCCCCTTTCGGGCATACTGTACCCAAACGGGTAAAGGAGGCATCACACTATGCCAAACAATCGCATGGGCCGCATCAACGAGGAGCTCCAGCGGGAGCTGGCCGCCCTCATCCCCACGGTGAAGGATCCCCGGGTCACGGGGATGATCTCGGTCACCCGGGTGGACGCCACCAACGACCTGCGCTACGCCAAGGTCTATGTGTCCATGCTGGACAAGTCCTCCGCCAAAGAGGTGGTGAAGGGCCTCAAGTCCGCCGCGGGCTACCTCCGGCGGGAGGTGGGCCGCGCCCTGAACCTCCGCTACACCCCGGAGCTCCTCTTCATCGAGGACGACTCCATCGACCGGGGGGCCCACATCCTGGAGATGCTGCGCAACCCGGAGGTAGTCAAGCCGGCCAACCCGGCCAACGCCCACATCGTGCTGGACGACGAGGAGGAATGACCATGACCTGTCTGGAAGCGGCGGAGTTCCTCAAAGCCCACGACAATTATCTCATTCTCACCCACAAGCGGCCCGACGGGGACACCATCGGCTGCGCCGCCGCCCTGTGCGGGGCGCTCCGGGCCATCGGCAAGACCGCCCACGTCCTCTCCGCCCTGGACGCCACCGAGCTGCTGGCCTCCTATCTGGAGGGGTATACCGCCCCGGAGGGATTCGTCCCCCACACGGTGGTCAGCGTGGATGTGGCGAGCCTTGGCCTGCTGCCCCCCAACGCGGAGCGGTATCAGGACGGCATCGACCTCGCCATCGACCACCACCCCTCCCAGGCGTTTTTCGCCAAAGAGACCTGCCTGGAGGCGGACAAGGCCGCCTGCGGGGAGATCGTCTATCAGATCTGCACCGATCTGGGTGCGATGGACGCCGCCGTGGCCGCGCCGCTGTATCTGGCGGTGTCCACCGACTGCGGCTGCTTCGCCTACGCCAACACCACCGCCAACACCCACCGGGTGGCGGCGGAGCTCATCGACCAGGGTATCCCCTATCAGCTCATCAACAAGCGGCACTTCCGCACCAAGTCCCGGAGCCGCATGCTGCTGGACAGCCTGCTGGGCCAGGCGCTGGAGTACTATCACGGCGGCACGGTGGCCGTGGCCCCGGTGACGCTGGCGCTGATGGCCCAGGCCGGCGCCACCCAGGAGGACATGGAGGACATCGCCGCCTTCGCCGGACAGGTGGAGGGCGTCCAGCACTCCGTCACCATCCGGGAGCAGGAGAACGGGGAGTGCCGCATCTCCCTGCGCACCAACGCCAAACTGCTGAACGCCTCCGCCGTGTGCGCCCGGCTGGACGGGGGCGGCCACGCCGCCGCCGCGGGCTGCACCGTGAAGGGCGCCATGGCCGAGGCCAGGGCCGCCATCCTGGCCGCCATTGACGCCCAGCTGAACGAGGACGCCCATGGCTAACGGCATCCTGGTCATCGACAAGCCCCAGGGCTGGACGTCCATGGACGTGTGCGCCAAGCTCCGTGGCATGTTCCACGAAAAGCGGGTGGGCCACGCCGGGACGCTGGATCCCATGGCCACGGGGGTGCTGCCGGTATTCATCGGCCGGGCCACAAGGGCGGTGGAGTTCGCCGCCGGCTCGGACAAGGAGTACATCGCCGGGCTGCGCCTGGGCGTGGTCACCAACACCCAGGACATGACCGGGGAGGTTCTGGAGACCCGCCCGGTCACAGTCACCCAGGCCGATCTTGAGGCCGCGCTGCCCCGGTTCCGGGGGGATATCGAACAGGTGCCCCCCATGTTCTCCGCCGTCAAGCGGGACGGCAAAAAGCTCTATGAGCTGGCCCGGAAGGGCAGAGAGGTGGAGCGCGCGCCCCGGCCCGTGACCATCCATACATTAGAGGTCGTCCGCCGGATCGCGCCGGGCGAGTACGAACTGCGGGTGGTCTGCTCCAAGGGCACCTACGTCCGCACCCTGTGCCACGACGTCGGGCAGGCCCTGGGCTGCGGAGGCGCCATGTCCTCTCTCCGCCGCACCCGCGCCGCCGGATTCACCCTGGAGCAGTCCGTCACCCTGGAGGCCGTCCAGGCCGCCGCGGACGGCGGCAGGCCGGGATCGCTGCTCCTTCCGGTGGATGCTTATTTCTCCGACTATCCCGCCATTACCCTGTCGGGCGGAAAAGAAAAACGTCTCCGCAACGGCGCGGCCGTCGCCCTCCCCGGCGCCACCCCCGGGGACTACCGGGTCTACGGCGAGGGCGGGGCGTTTCTCGCCCTCTGCCGCAGCGACGGTGAAAACCTGACCACCATCAAAAGTTTTTTCGAGGTCTGATACCATGGAACAGACAAAACGCGTCATCGCCCTGGGCTTCTTCGACGGGGTACATCTGGGTCACGGCGCCCTGCTGCGCCGGGTGGCGGAGCAGGCGGCCAGGCTGAACGCCGTCCCCGCCGCCTTCACCTTTGACAAGCACCCCCACGAGGTCATCGTGTCCGGCGGCCGCGTCCCCCTCATCAGCACCCCCGCCGACCGGGAGGCGCTGATGGAGCGGCTGTACGGCATCCGTGAAGTCATCATCTCCCACTTTGACCAGACCATGATGCGCATGGACTGGCGGGCCTTCGTCACCGACTATCTGGTGGGGGAGCACGGCGCCGTCCACCTGGTGGCGGGGCACGACTTCCGCTTCGGCTACAGGGGCGAGGGCACCCCCCAGCGGCTCCAGGCGCTGTGCGCAGAGCTGGGGATCGGCTGCGACATCATCCCCCGGGTGGAGCTGGACGGGGTCACCGTGTCCTCCACCTACATCCGCTCCCTCATTGCCCAGGGGGAGATGGAGACGGCCATCCGCTTTCTGGGCCACCCCCATGTGCTGTCCGGCACGGTGATCCACGGCCGGGGCTTTGGCCGGAAGATGGGCGCCCCCACCGCCAACCTGGCCCTGCCGGAGGGCATCCTCTCCCCCACCTTCGGCGTGTACGCCTCCAGGGTGTATCTGCCGGACGGAGCGGGCCGCGTCGCCGTCACCAACGTGGGCGTCCGCCCCACCGTGGACAGCGGCGAGGCCGTCACCGTGGAGCCGTGGATCCTGGACTTCGACGGCGACCTGTACGGCCAGACCATCCGCCTGGAGTTTTATAAGCAGCTCCGGCCTGAGCGGAAGTTCGCCTCCACCGGCGAGCTGCGGGCGGCCATCCAGGCCAACGCCGCCGACACCCGCGCCTATTTCAACAACAGATAAGAAGGTTCTCCCCATGCTGGCAACTATCATCAACGTCATTCTGGTTTTGATCGGCTCCGCCGTGGGCCTGCTGTTCAAAAACCTCATCAGCGGCAAGCTCATGTCCGTCATCACCCACGCCCTGGGGCTGTGCGTGTTCGGCGTGGGCGTCAGCAACCTCATCGGCACCCGGGATATGCTGTGCGTCATCGTGTGCATGGTGGCGGGCACCGCCGTCGGCAGCGCCATCGACATCGAGCTGCGGCTGGAACACGCCGGCGACCTGCTCCGCTCCAAGGTCGCGAAGGGAGATGGCAGCAGCCGCTTCACCGAGAGCTTTGTCAGCGCCTCCCTGCTGTTCTGCGTGGGGGCCATGGCCATCACCGGCTCCATCGACGCCGGCCTCAATCACAACTACACCACCATCGTCTCCAAGGGCGTCATCGACGGAGTCACCTCCATCTCCTTCGCCGCCACCATGGGGATCGGCGTGGCCTTCTCCGTCATCCCGGTGCTGATCTACCAGGGCGGCATCACCCTGCTGGCCGGCTGGGTGGGGCCCTATCTGCCCGAGGCCGTCATCGTGGAGATGACCGCCATCGGCGGCGCGCTGATCGTGGGCATCTCCATCAACATGCTGGGGCTGGGCAAAGAGAAGATCAAGGTGGGCAATATGCTCCCCGCCATCTTTTTGCCGATCGCCTACATACCCCTGGCCAACTGGCTCGGCGGACTGTTCTCCGGGCTGTTCTGAACCGGGATCTCACAGGGCCGCCTCCCCGACGGGAGGCGGTTTTTTCCTGTTTTGCGGAAGCGGTCAGATCCTCTCAAAATTGCCCTCCCCTTCCCGGAAAAATTGCTTGCAATCGGAGGCGAACCGCTGTATACTGTGAGGGTGGAATTTTGGGACGCTGTGTGAGGTGTGCGCAAACATCGTTAAATTTTTGACATGGCGCGCTCCCCGCCGTCCCCATCCAGAAGAACGCTCAAAATACATTTGAGGAGGAAAACAGGATGTCATTTGTAAAGTACGAGCAGCAGGGCCCCGTGGCCATCCTGACCATCGACCGGCAGGAGGCGCTGAACGCCCTGAACAGCCAGGTGCTCAGCGACCTGGACGAGGCCATCACCAAGGTGGAGGCCGCCGGCGACGTGTTCGCCGTCATCCTCACCGGCGCGGGCCGCTCCTTCGTGGCGGGCGCCGACATCGGCGAGATGGTCAATTTCAACTCCATCGACGGCAAGCGCTTCGGCGTCCACGGCGGCGGCGTGTTCCTCCGGCTGGAGAACCTGTCCAAGCCCGTCATCGCGGCGGTCAACGGCTTCGCCCTGGGCGGCGGCTGCGAGCTGGCCATGTCCTGCGACATCCGCATCGCCTCCGAGAAGGCCAAGTTCGGCCAGCCCGAGACCGGCCTGGGCATCACCCCCGGCTTCGGCGGCACCCAGCGCCTGCCCCGCATCGTGGGCGTGTCCAAGGCCATGGAGCTGATCCTCACCGCCAAGACCATCGGCGCGGCCGAGGCCAAAGAGATCGGCCTGGTGTCCGCCGTCTACCCCCCCGAGGAGCTGATGGACAAGGCCCTGGAGCTGGCAAACGCCATCTGCGCCAACGCCCCCATCGCCGTGCAGGAGTCCAAGCGCTGCATCCGCATGGGCATGCAGACCGACATCGCCACCGGCTCCGCCTTCGAGGCCGAGGCCTTCGGCGTCACCTGCGGCACCGAGGACAAGAACGAGGGCATGGGCGCCTTCCTGGAGAAGCGCAAGGAAAAGCACTTCCAGAACAAGTAAATGAACCACATCAACATATCATATAAGGAGGAACCATACATGAAAAAAGTTGGTATCATCGGCGCCGGCACCATGGGCCAGGGCATTGCCAAGGCGTTTGCCCAGAGCGGCTGGGCCGTCGCTTTGTGCGACATCAAGCAGGAGTGGGCGGATGGCGGCAAGGCCAAGATCCAGAAGGGCTACGCCAAGCTGGTGGAAAAGGGCAAGATGGAGCAGGACAAGGTGGACGCCATCGTCGCCGCCATCACCCCCGGCCTGAAGGAGGATCTGTGCGCCGACTGCGACCTGATCGTGGAGGCCGCCTTTGAGGACATGAAGGTCAAGCAGACCACCTTCGGCGAGCTGGACAAGATCTGCAAGCCGGAGTGCAGGTTCGCCTCCAACACCTCCTCCCTGTCCATCACCGAGATCGGCAAGGGCCTGAGCCGTCCCCTCATCGGTATGCACTTCTTCAACCCCGCCGACCGGATGAAGCTGGTCGAGGTCATCGCCGGCGCCAACACCCCCGCCGACATGGTGGCCGAGATCGTCGCCATCTCCGAGGAGCTGGGCAAGACCCCCGTGCAGGTCAACGAGGCCGCCGGCTTCGTGGTGAACCGCATCCTCATCCCCATGATCAACGAGGCCGCCTTCATCAAGATGGAGGGCGTGTCCAACATCGCCGGCATCGACGCCGCCATGAAGCTGGGCGCCAACCACCCCATGGGCCCCCTGGAGCTGGGCGACTTCATCGGCCTGGACATCTGCCTGGCCATCATGGACGTGCTGTACCATGAGACCTGCGACAGCAAGTACCGCGCCTGCCCGCTGATCCGGAAGATGGTGCGCGGCGGCCAGCTGGGCGTCAAGACCGGCAAGGGCTTCTACGTCTACAACGCCGACCGCACCAAGACCCCCGTGGACGAGCTGTAAGCCGGCGGGTCGCGTTTAAGGAGGATCATTTATGGATTTCAAACTGACCAAGGAGCAGGAAATGCTCCGTAAGCTGTTCCACGATTTCGCGGAGAACGAGGTCAAGCCCCTGGCCGCCACGGTGGACGAGGAGGAGATGTTCCCCGCCGAGACCGTGAAGAAGATGGCCAAGCTGGGCATGATGGGCATCTACTTCCCCAGGGAGTACGGCGGCGCCGGCGCGGACTATCTGTCCTACGTCATGGCGGTGGAGGAGCTGTCCAAGGTGTGCGCCACCACCGGCGTCATCCTGTCCGCCCACACCTCCCTGTGCTGCAACCCCATCTTTGACTACGGCACCGAGGAGCAGAAGCAGAAGTATCTGCCCAGGCTGTGCTCCGGCGAGTGGCTGGGCGCCTTCGGCCTGACCGAGCCCGGCGCCGGCACCGACGCCCAGGGCGTGCAGACCACCGCCGTGAAGAACGAGAACGGCGACTGGGTGCTCAACGGCTCCAAGATCTTCATCACCAACGCGGGCTACGCCAACGTGTTCATCATCATCGCCATCACCGGCGTGGTGGAGAAGCGGGGCCGCAAGCAGAAGGAGCTGTCCGCCTTCATCGTGGAGCGCACCGACCCCGGCTTCTCCGTGGGCAAGCACGAGAAGAAAATGGGCATCCGCGGCTCCTCCACCTGCGAGCTGATCTTCGAGGACTGCGTCATCCCCGGCGACCGGATGCTGGGCAGGCAGGGCAAGGGCTTCAACGAGGCTATGGCCACCCTGGACGGCGGCCGTATCGGCATCGCCTCCCAGGCCCTGGGCATCGCCGAGGGCGCCATCGACGAGACCATCGCCTATACCAAGGAGCGCGTCCAGTTCGGCCGCCGCATCAGCCAGCAGCAGAACACCCAGTTCCAGCTGGCCGATATGTACGCCCGCACCCAGGCCGCCAAACTTCTGGTCTACTCCGCCGCCATGAAGAAGCAGAACCACGAGCCCTTCAGCATGGACGCCGCCATGGCCAAGCTGGTGGCCGCCGAGACCGCCAGCGACGTGACCCGCCGCTGCGTGCAGCTGTTCGGCGGTTACGGCTACACCCGTGACTACCCCATCGAGCGCATGATGCGCGACGCCAAGATCACCGAGATCTACGAGGGCACCTCCGAGGTCCAGCGCATGGTCATCTCCGGCGCCATCGGCGTGAAGTAAGGAAGGAGGAACCATCGATATGAAAATCATTGTCTGTGTGAAGCAGGTGCCCGATACCTCCGGCGTGGTGGCCGTGAAAGAGGACGGCACCATGGATCGCGCCGCTATGGCCACCATCTCCAACCCCGACGATATGAACGCCCTGGAGGCCGCCCTCCAGCTGAAGGACGCCGACAAGGACGTCAAGGTCGTTGTGGTCTCCATGGGCCCGCCCCCCACGGAGTCCATGCTCCGGGAGTGCCTGGCTATGGGCGCCGACGAGGCCTATCTGATCTCCGCCCGGGAGTTCGGCGGCGCCGACACCTGGGCCACCTCCTCCACCCTCACCGCCGCCATCAACAAGATCGGCGTGGACAAGGACGACATCGTCATGTGCGGCCGCCAGGCCATCGACGGCGACACCGCCCAGGTGGGCCCCCAGATCGCCGAGAAGCTGGGCCTGCCCCAGGTCACCTACGTCACCGCCATCGACTACTCCAACGGCCGGCTGACCGTCCGCCGCGCCCTGGAGGACGGCTACATGACCATCGGCGTGCAGACCCCCTGCGTGCTCACCTGCATCAAGGAGCTGAACGAGCCCCGGTATATGAGCGTCTCCGGCATTATGGGATGCTACGCCAAGCCCTACACCGTGTGGGACTTCAACGCCCTGTCCGACGACCCCGCCATCACCGTGGAGCAGGTGGGCCTGAAGGGCTCCCCCACCCAGGTCTACAAGTCCTTCTCCCCGCCCGTGAAGGGCAAGGGCACCATGATGGAGGGCGCCGACAAGGCCGCCTGCGACCAGCTGGTGTCCATCCTGGGCGAGAAGCACATCATTTAAGGGAGGAGCGGAAACATGGCTTTTAACAGTAAAGACACCGCCGCCTTCAAGGGCGTGTGGGTATTTTGTGAGCAGCGGGACGGCGTCATCCTGGGCACCGGCTATCAGCTGCTGAGCGAGGGCCGCAAGCTGGCCGACGACCTGGGCGTGGAGCTGTGCGGTGTGCTGCTGGGCAGCGGCGTCAACGAGCAGTTCGCCAAAGCCCTGGGCGGCTACGGCGCCGACAAGGTCTACGTCTGCGACCACCCCCTGCTGAAGGACTACACCACCGACGCCTACACCAAAGTCCTCTGCGACCTGGTGGAGGAGTACAAGCCCGAGATCTTCCTCATCGGCGCGACGAACATCGGCCGCGACCTGGGCCCCCGTGTGGCCGCCCGGCTGCACACCGGCCTCACCGCCGACTGCACCCACCTGGACATCGACGTGGAGAAGTACAAGGCCTTCCTCAAGACCACCTCCACCATCGACGTGGACAACACCGCCTTCGAGGACACCAGGAACCTGAAGATGACCCGTCCGGCCTTCGGCGGCCACCTGATGGCCACCATCGTCTGCCCGGACTACCGCCCCCAGATGTCCACCGTCCGCCCCGGCGTGATGCAGACCGCCCCCTACAACGAGGAGACCGCCGCAAAGACCCAGCTGGTCAAGGTGGACGTGCAGCTCACCTCCGACGACATCCACGTTGACCTCATCGAGATCAAGAAGTCCGCCAAGAAGCTGGTGGATCTGATCGGCGCCGACGTGGTCGTCTCCGTGGGCCGCGGCATCAGCAAGGATCCCAAGCGCGGCATCGAGATCGCCGAGGAGCTGGCCAACGTGCTGGGCGGCGTGGTAGGCGCCTCCCGCGCCGTGGTGGACGCCGGCCTCATCAGCCAGGATCACCAGGTGGGCCAGACCGGCAAGACCGTCCACCCCAAGATCTACGTTGCCCTGGGCATCTCCGGCGCCATCCAGCACCTGGCCGGTATGCAGGACTCCGAGGTCATCATCTCCGTGAACAAGAACGCCTCCGCCCCCATCTTCGACGCCTCCACCTACGGCATCGTGGGCGACCTGTTCAAGGTCGGCCCCATGCTCACCGAGGCCATCGCGAAGTACAAGGCCTCCAAGGCGTAATTTGTGACATATCGCCAAAGGCGGCGTCCGGAACCCCCGTTTCGGACGCCGCCTTTCCGTCATTTCTACGGAAAAAATGACATTTTCCCGTCATTTCTTGCAAAAGATGGGAATCCTGCCAGAATGCAATACCTTTATATGAAACGAATTGAGCAAAAAAACTATTGACAAACAGGCGGTTTCGTATAAAATATGGTGTATGCTTTGTTTACACTTTGCGGACAGTTGTATTTCTGCCACGTGCGAAGCGGCATTACGGCCTGCGGCCGCAGGCCGTTTCGTCCCGGTATACCGGGACACTTTCGCGTAGTAAAGTGAAAACAGGGCCTTTCCGGGTTTAATCTCCCGGCCGCCCCGTGCAGACGTGCGGACGCCGCCGAAGGTTAAAGATATTTTTTAAGGAGGAAACCAATGATGAAGAGAATCCTTGCTCTGCTGCTGGCGCTGGTCATGGTGTTCGCACTGTGCGCCTGCGGCAAGACCGGGCAGGGCCCCGGCCCCGCTCAGAATCCCACTGACGCCCCCGTTACCACCGAGCCCGCCGCCGAGGTCGACGACCGCCTGGCTGCCGACGTCAACACCCAGGACGCCGTTGACGAGGCCGCCCATTACGAGATCTCCGACACCCTGTATGAGCAGGTGTTCGGCGAGTTCCGTAAGTACTATGAGGTCGCCCTCGAGAACTACGACCAGGGCGAGCGCATGGGCCTGATGGCCGTGGCCGAGGCCAAGCTGCTGGAGTCCGGCGCTGTTTTCCCCTATGAGAACAACGCCGGCAACTACGCCATCAGCAAGATCATCCCCCACAGCGTCCCCTCTGTGGACTGGGGCTTTGACGGCGACTACCGCTCCTACAAGGGCCTGCTGATCACCGATCAGTACCTGGAGCCCTCCGTCCGCTCCGAGCTCACCGCCAAGTGGGGCGAGCTGAGCGGCACCGGCACCTGGCATGACTGGGCCAAGCAGTGGGCTGCCGACAACGGCTACACCCTGGCTGACAGCTACACCCTGGCCTACACCTCCGGCTATGAGCCCACCACCTGGGACACCTATTCCACCAACCAGACCGCGACCGGCGCTCCCCTGTCCATGACTTGGGAAGGCCTGCTGGCCTACGACGCTGAGAACATCCAGCAGCCCGCTCTGGCTGAGAGCTACACCGTCTCTGAGGACGGCCTGACCTACACCTTCAAGATCAAGCAGGGCCTGAAGTGGGTGGACTATCAGGGCCGTGAGGTCGCCGACGTCATCGCCGACGACTGGGTGGCGGCTGTCCAGCACGCCGCTGACTGCGGCGGCACCCTGTCCAGCGTTCTGGCCCCCGTCACCAACCTGGCCAACTATGTCTCCGGTGAGGTCACCGACTTCAGCCAGGTCGGCGTGAAGGCGCTCGACGACTACACTCTGGAGCTCACTCTGGACTATGCCTCTCCCTGGCTGATCACCCTGACCGGCTACAGCGCTCTGGCCCCCATGAGCCGCAGCTACTATGAGTCCCAGGGCGGCAAGTTCGGCGCCGATTTCGACTCCTCCGCCGCTGACTATAATTTCGGCAAGGACTATCAGCACATCGCCTACTGCGGCCCCTATCTGGTGTCCAACTACACCTATCAGAACACCATGACCTTCACCGCCAACCCCTCCTACTGGGATGCGGACAACGTCCAGATCAAGACCGTGACCTTCCGTTACTCCGACGGTTCTGATCCTCTGTTCACCTGGAACAACGTGATGGACGGCACCTTCAACGGCGGGTGCGGCCTGGGCTCCGCCGCCCTGGAGCAGGCCAAGGCCACCGCGGTGCCCGACGATCCCGACGGCAAGACCTACTTCGACAAGTACGCCTACGTGGTTCTGGAGGACAACACCTCCTTCCTGAACTGGGTCAACATCCATCGTTACGCTTACGCCAACTTCAATGACGAGTCCGTCATGCGCTCCGCGCAGACCATGGATATGGCCGCGCGCGCGGATGCCGCGAAGCTGAACCAGAACTTCCGTCTGGCTCTGGCCTTTGCCCGTGACCGCGCCACCGTCAACGCCGCCAGCGTGGGCGAGGATCTGAAGTACGCCGCTCTGACCAACTCCTACGTGCCCGGCAGCTTCGTTCTGTCCGCCGCGGAGTTCACCATCGACATCAACGGCACTCCCACCACCTTCCCCGCCGGCACCTACTATGGCGAGGTTCTGCAGGCTCAGATTGACGCCGACGGCTTCCCCATCAAGGTCTGGGATCCCGCTGGTAACGACGGCGCCGGCGCCAGCTATGGCTTCGACGGCTGGTACAACCCCGATGCCGCTGCCCAGTATATGGACAAGGCCGTGGAGGAGCTGGCTGCTGAGGGCATCGAGGTCAGCGCCGAGAACCCCATCCACCTGGACTATGTGTACCGTGACTACAGCACCATCGGCGCCGCTATGGACCAGGCTATGAAGCAGTCCATCGAGTCCGCTCTGGGCAACCGCGTCGTCATCGACCTGGTGTCCGCTCCTGACTCCGACACCGCCAGCTACGCCTCCTACTATGGCGACCGCGGCTACTGCTTCAACTTCGACTTCGGCGGTTCCTCCGGTTGGGGCCCCGACTACGGCGATGCTCAGACCTACCTCGACACCATGCTCCCCGACGGCGGCATGATGCAGAACGTGGGTATCTATTGATCGCGTCCCTGTCTTCATAGGCAAAACACCCCAGAATCCAATGGAAGGGGGCGGGGTATTCCCCGCCCCCTTCTGCTTTTTCCACGCAGTATCCGACCATGTAAAGAGAGTTGGTAGGTTATGACGAAATATGTTTTGAAACGGCTCTTGCACGGTATCGTGTCGATCCTCCTTGTGATTCTGATCGTTATGCTGTTGGTCTACGGCCTGATGAACCGCGACAAGGTGTTCGCGGCGGACGGCAACTATACCAAGCAGGCCAACAACGCCCGCGTCGTGTACCGGTACAGGCGGTGGGAGGAGTTCGGTTACCTGGACTACGTCCCCTATGCCGACTACATGAACGAACTCACCCGGAACGGTGAGATCGACGAGGAGACCCGGGCTGACGCTGTCTCCCTGGGCCGGGCGGAAGACGGCTCCAACGACTCCGAGCTGACCGCCAAATATGTCAAGCAATTCACAGAGTACTATGAGTCCCAGGGGTACACAGTCACCAGACTGGGCGCCCTGGTTCTTCGCGGTAAACTTGCCAAAGGCGGCCAGGCACAGCTTTTCGCCTATAAAGATTACTCGGTCATCAAGCGGTTCCTGTCGTATTTCGGGGGCCTGTTCCAGGTGGACAACATCCACTACGTTCCCGAGACCGAGGACATCGGAGAGCGCGGCCTGACCTTTACACTATATGATCCCCTCGCCGTCGACCCCGAGACGGGAGAGCAGCACTTCTCTCCCGCCATCATCGGCAACGGTACGCTCCATAAGTACCTGCTCTACTTCGACGGCAATTTCCCCTATCTCCACCAGAACCTGCTCACCATCCATCTGGGCACGTCCTTCTCCGTCACTCAGGGCGTGGACGTGTTCCAGACCATGACCAAGAGCCAGGGCTCCTGGTCGCAGTCCCTGATCACCTACCCCACGGGGCACGTGGAGATGAGCGCGGACAACCTGCACACCGCCACATATCTGGCCGGCTCCAGAACGGCCAACGCCCTGAATGAGCAGCGGTATACGGATGACTACACCAACGTGAGCACCAACAACGTCAGTATGTCCCGTATGGGCTACTCCTTTGTGATCGGCATCATCTCCACCATCTTTGTCTACATCCTGGGCCTGCCCATCGGCGTCATCATGGCCCGGTACAAAGAGGGCCTGTTCGACAAGATCGGCACGGTGTACATCATGTTCATCTCGGCTGTGCCCTCCCTGGCGTACATCTTCATCTTCAAGGGCATCGGCCGCGCCGCCGGCCTGCCCTCCACCTTTGACATGGACAACGTCACAAAACTGATGTACGTCCTGCCCATCGTCTCGCTGGCGCTGCCCTCCATCGCCAGCATGATGAAGTGGATGCGCCGCTACATGATCGACCAGATGAACTCCGACTACGTGAAGTTCGCCCGATCCGGCGGCATGAACGACACCGAGATCTTCTTCCAGCACATCATGAAGATCGCCGCAATCCCCATCATCCAGGGCATCCCCGGCTCCCTGCTGTTCGCCATGACGGGCGCTCTGATCACCGAGCGCGTGTACCTGGTTCCCGGCGCCGGCGGCCTGCTGATCGACGCCATCAACCAGTATGACAACGCGGTCATCGTGGGCGTGACGCTGTTCTACGCCATCCTGTCCGTGCTGTCCCTGATCCTGGGCGACGTGCTGATGGCCATGGTGGATCCGCGGATCTCCTTCACAGAGAAAGCGAGGTGAGGCACGATGACTGATATGGACTTGAACAAGAAATACGGCCTGACCGACGCGGAGCTGTTTTCCGTCATCGACCACAACGAGCTGGAGTCTGAAAAGATCACCGCGCCCCGCTATTCCTATTGGAGAAGCGTGTTCCGCGTGTTCTTCCGCAACAAGGTCAACATCGTGGTGCTGGTTCTGCTGGCGGTGCTGGTGGCCTTCGCGTACATCTACCCCGTCGTGATCCACTACGATCCCCAGGTGAACCCCTTCATCAACGTCAACGACTCCGGCGCCATGCACCTGAGCCCCACCAAGGCCTTCGACCACTTTGGCCCGGCCCTGAAGTGGATCTTCGGTACCGGCGGCACCGGCGCCTCCACCTTTGACTCCATCTGGAACGGCTCCCGCATCTCCATCAGCCTGGCGGTCATCTGCGCCGCCATCAATATGACCATCGGCACGCTGCTGGGCGCCGTGTGGGGCTTCTCCCGCCGGGTGGATATGATCATGAACGAGGTCTACAACGTCCTGGGCAACGTCCCCTCCACCCTGTTTATCTCCGTGCTGGTCATGGTGTTCTCCCCCAGCTTCTGGACGCTGGTGTTCGCCATGACGATCATCGGCTGGCTGGGCATGGCCTACTACATCCGCACCCGTGTCATCATCATCCGCGACCACGAGTACAATCTGGCCTCCCGCTGCCTGGGTACCAGCATTTTTAAGATCGCGACCAAGAACATCCTGCCCTTTATGACCTCCGTCATCGTGCTGGAGATCGCCGCCGCCATCCCGGGCTACATCTCCTCCGAGGTGTTCCTGTCCTACATTGGGCTGGGCATGACCGAGGCCTCCCTGGGCCGCCTGATCTACGAGGCGCAGAACGCCATGGTCACCCCCGGCTGGGGCTGGGAGTTCTGGACGCCGGTGGCCGTCGCCTCTGTCATCACCGTGGTGCTGTACGTCACCGGCCAGAACCTGGGCGACGCGTCCGACCCGCGGACCCACATGTAAGGAGGGACAGCAGTGGAAGAGAAAAAAGTATTGCTGTCCGTCAAGGATCTGCATGTAAAGTTCCGCGTCCGCGGCCGTATCCTGACCGCCATCCGCGGCATCTCTCTGGACATCTACGAGGGCGAGTCCATCGCCATCGTGGGCGAGTCCGGCTCCGGCAAGTCGGTGTTCACCAAGACCTTTGCCGGCATGCTGGACTCCAACGGCTTCATCAGCGAGGGCAAACTCATTTTCAACGATGACGAACTGGCCGACACCGTGGTCAAGCTCAACGGCCTGGCCAATCCGCTGATCGACTGGTCGCGGAAAAAGCTGAACGAGCACTCCAAGTTGGAGTTCGGCGCCGCAACCTACCGGGATATCCTGACTCTGGAGCGCGAAAAGAAGGAAAAGTGCGGCCTCAGCGCCGAGGAATCCAAAGAGGCTGAGGACGAGGTGAAAGAGCTGACCCGTCAGCGCACCGACGCCTTCAACCTGAAGCAGACGCTGGATCCCCACAAGGAAAAGGCGCAGATCAAGGAACTGAGCGACACCATCAGCCGGCTGGACAAGGAGATCAAGGATCTGAAGGCCCGGAACGAGCGCCTTGCCAAGGAAAAGGCCGCCGCCGTGGCGCACGACTCCGCGTATCTGTCCCAGTATAACGCGAGAATGGCCGAGCTGAAGGCAAAGCGCGCCCAGGAGATCCAGGGCGGCCAAATCAGCCCGGAGACCGAAAAGCGCAATGAGATCCTGGCCAAGGAGATCTACCTGTCTGTGGGGCGCTATCCGCTGCACCAGCGGATCCAGCTGGCCCGCAAGCTGGTAAAATCCCTGAAAAAGGCCATGGAGATGGGCGTGGATCTGAACGATGAGAACCAGCGCAACGCCGTGTTCGACACCGTGGTGTTCCGCGTCCGCTACCTGGACGAGACCCCGGAGCAGCTCCACGGCACCTGCATCCTGAACCTGGCCAACATGAAGTTCCCCAAGGACTGGGCCCAGGTGCGCGGCCGCCGGATCGCCACCGTATTCCAGGATCCCATGACCTCCCTGAACCCCATCATCACCATCGGCAAGCAGATCACCTCCGTCATCATCCGCCACCAGGGCTGCTCCGAGGCCGAGGCCCGGCGCCGCGCCCTGGAGATGATGCGCAAGGTGGGCATCCCCAAGGCCGAGCAGCGGTTCGACGACTATCCCTTCCAGTACTCCGGCGGTATGCGCCAGCGTATCGTCATCGCCATCGCCCTGTCCTGCCAGCCCAAGATCCTCATCTGCGACGAGCCCACCACCGCTCTGGACGTGACCATTCAGGCCCAGATCCTCCAGCTCATCAAGGAGCTGCAGCGGGAGTTCGGCTACACCATCGTGTTCATCACCCACGACCTCGGCGTGGTGGCCAACATCGCCGACCGTGTGGCGGTGCTGTACGCCGGCCAGGTCATCGAGCTGGGCACCGTGGAGGACGTGTTCTACGATCCCAAGCACCCCTACACCTGGGCGCTGCTGTCCTCCCTGCCCCAGCTGGCGCAGTCGGGCAGCGAGCTCTACTCCATCACCGGCACGCCGCCCTCCCTGTACAATCAGATCGTGGGCGACGCCTTCGCCCCCCGCAACCCCTTCTGCATGAAGATCGACACCCTGGAGGAGCCCCCCATGTTCCAGGTCAGCGAGACCCACTTCGCCAAGACCTGGCTGCTGGATCCCCGCTCCCCCAAAATCGACAAGCCGGACAGCATCCACAACATCCACGGAAAGCTGATGTCGGCGTTCAACATCCAGGACAAAGGAGGTGCCGAGCTTGGCTAACACAGCGAATGTAAAGGCGGGCACTCTCCATGAGATGAAGGGCCCCATCGCCGAGAACGGCAAGGAGATCCTGGTGTCCGTCAAGAATGTGGACATCACCTTCGGCAAGGGCGACAACGCCGTCCGCGCCGTGACCGACGCCTCCTTCGACATCTACAAGGGCGAGACCTTCTCCCTGGTGGGCGAATCCGGCTCCGGCAAGACCACCATCGGCCGCGCCGTCATCCGGGTCAATCCCCTGGCCGCCGGCGAGATCGACTACAAGGGCATCAAGATCTCCGGCAAGATCCCCCACTCCCTGGATCGGGAGGTCATCCGCAACGTGCAGATGGTGTTCCAGGATCCCGCCGCCTCCCTGAACGAGCGCGCCACCGTGGACTACATCATCTCCGAGGGCCTGTACAACTTCCACCTGTTCGAGAACGAGGCTGACCGCGTCCACAAGGTGGAGACCATGATCGAGGAGGTGGGTCTGCTCCCCGAGCATCTGACCCGCTATCCCCATGAGTTCTCCGGCGGCCAGCGGCAGCGTATCGGCATCGCCCGGGCCATGGTCATGGAGCCGGAGCTGGTGGTGGCCGACGAGCCCATCTCCGCTCTGGACGTGTCCATCCGCGCCCAGGTGCTGAACCTGATGAAGAAGTTCCAGCGGGAAAAGGGCCTGACCTATCTGTTCATCGCCCACGACCTGTCCGTGGTGCGCTTCATCTCCGACCGCATCGGCGTCATCTACAAGGGCCGCATCGTGGAGGTGGCCAGCTCCGACGAGCTGTTCAACTTCCCCCTGCACCCCTACACCCACTCCCTCATCTCCGCCATCCCCATCCCCGATCCCCGGCTGGAGAAGAACAAGGTGCTCTACACCTACGACCCCTCCATCCATGACTACAGCGTGGATAAGCCGGAGTTCGTGAACATCGGCCACGACCACTGGGTCTACGGCAACAAAAAGGAGATCGAGGAGTACAAGGCCCTCCGTGAGAAGGACGTCCCCGTCCAGGCCATCACCATCGCCTCCCCCGAGGAGGCCACCGCCTCTGTGGCGGAGGCCGCCGTGGTCACCGAGGCGGACGACCAGTTCCTGGCCGCCCCCACCCACGACACCGGCTCCATCTGGTATTCCGTGCTGTCCTTCCTGCTGCCCATCCTGGGCATCATCGGGGCGCTGATCTTCCGGCACTTCAACTACATCCGCAACTATAAGGCGTGTTGGAAAGGCGCGATCATCGGCCTGGTCACCCTCGCCGTGATCCTGGTGATCTTCCTCATCCTGCTGGCGCTGGCCATCATTTAGCCTTGGGACAGACATCAAAAGGATCGGGCGGCCCCCGCGAGGGGAGGCGGCTCGGAGAGATCTGGAAGGAGAACCGGCTGCGCCTGATCGGCGCGGCGGTGTTCCTGGTCATCGCGGTGGCGGCCATCGCCTACGGCGTGTACTCTCTGGTGAGCCGCCAGTCCGGCTGGCAGACCATCGAGGCCGTCGGCTCCACCGGAGAGAGCTGCGCCGGCGATTTCACCCTTCTGTATGAGATCGGCGCCGGCGGGCAGTCCGCCTCGGCGGAGTACCGGGCGGTGGCGGCCCTCTACAGCACCGCCGCCCACACCGCCTACCGGCTGTTCAACTGTTATCAGAGCTTTGACGGCGTGACCAATCTCTACGACCTCGCGCAGAGCCCCAACACGGTGTTCACCGTGGACGACGCCCTCTATCGCGCCTTTGACCTGATCCGGCGCAGCGGAGAGCGATCCATCTACCTGGGCCCCATCCACGAGCGGTACGACACCCTGTTCTCCTGCACGGAGGACTGGCAGACCGCGGACTTCGACCCCCGGCAGAGCGCCGAGATCGCGGAGTTCTACGGGGAGATCGCCGCCTTTGCCGGGGATCCCGCCTCCATCGACCTGGAGCTGCTGGGGAACGATCAGGTGCGGCTGAACGTGTCGGCGGAGTACCTGGCCTTTCTCCAGGAGAACGAGCTGACCTGTCTGCTGGATCTCTCCTGGATGACCAACGCCTTTTCCGCCGACTATCTGGCGGAGCAGCTGACCGGCGCGGGCTACACCCACGGCGCCCTCACCAGTTACGACGGCTTCGTCCGCAACCTGGACGACCGGGGCGGCCGGTACTCCCTGAACCTCTTTGACCGCCCGGAGAGCGCTTATCTCGTCGCCGGCGCCCTGGAGTATGCGTCGCCCGCCGCCCTCGTCTCCCTGCGGAGCTTCCCCCTGTCCTCCCAGGACGAGTGGCGCTGCTACGAGATGTCAGACGGCGATATCCGCACCACCTTCCTGGATCCGGCGGACGGCCTGTGCAAGGCCGCGCTGCCCACCCTGACGTGCTGGTCGCGGGACGCCGGCTGCGCCGAGATGGCGCTGTCCATGGCCCCCGTCTACATCGCGGAGAAGTTTGACCCCGCCGCGGCAGACGCCTTGGCGGAGGACGGCATATGGACCGTCTGGTGCCGGGAGGGGGTCATCCACTCCAACGGCAAGGACGCCGACGTCACCAACCTGCACAGTGCCTACACCCTGGCAGACTGAACGCAACCGACCCCCGGGGCATCGTCCCGGGGGTCTTGATTTGCCCCGCAAAACAAGTTACAATGGAGAAAACGAGAGGAGGGGATCGGCATGACCTGGGATGAGTACTACCCCCGCCCCCAACTGAAACGAAACAGCTTTCTCCCCCTGAACAGCGGCTGGACGCTGAACGGGCGGATCATCCGCCTGCCCTGGCCGCCCCAGGCCCCCCTGTCCGCCTACGGCGATGTGGGGGACGAGCTCCGGTATGAGACCGCCTTCACCCTCCCGGAGGGCTTCCTGCCGGGGGGCTGCCGCCTGATCCTCCACTTCGGCGCGGTGGATCAGGTGGCGGAGGTGTTCGTCAACGGCATCTCTGTCGTCAAGCACGAGGGCGGCTATCTGCCCTTCTCCGCCGACGTCACCGACGTCCTGCGGGAGGGGGAAAACGCCCTCGTCGTGGAGGCGGTGGACGCCCTCTCCACGGATTACCCCTACGGCAAGCAGACGAAGAACCCCCACGGTATGTGGTACACCCCCGTGTCCGGTATCTGGCAGCCGGTGTGGATGGAGGCGGTGCCCGCCGACCGCGCCATCGACGGTTTGAAGATCACCCCCGACCTCACCGGCGCCACCGTGGAGGTCGCCACCGATGCGGAGGAGATCACCCTCGCCGTCCCGGAGGCGGGGATCACCCTTGTCACCGGGGACAAGCGGGTGCGCGTCGACCTGCCGGAGCCCCATTTATGGACGCCTGACGACCCCTACCTGTACCGCTTCACCGTCGCCACCGATACCGACCGGGTGGAGAGTTATTTCGCCCTCCGCACCGTGTCCACGGCGGAGATCAACGGCCACACCCGTCTGCTCCTCAACGGGGAGCCGGTGTTCCTCCACGGGGTGCTGGATCAGGGCTATTTCAAGGACGGCCTGTTCCTCCCCGCCTCGCCGGAGGAATATGAGCGGGACGTCCTCCGCATGAAGGAGCTGGGCTGCAACACCCTCCGCAAGCACATCAAGATCGAGCCGGAGGCCTTCTACTACGCCTGCGACAGGCTGGGGATGCTGGTGCTCCAGGACATGGTGAACTCCGGCAAGTACCACTACTTTCGGGACACCATCATGCCCTACTTCGGCTTCAAGCACCGGACTGACACCCACCGTCCCAACACCGCCAAGCGCAAGGCCTTCTTTGAACAGCACGTCCGGGATACCCAGATCCACCTGTACAATCACCCCTGCGTGGTGGGCTACACCATCTTTAACGAGGGCTGGGGCCAGTACGACTCCGACCGCATCTACCGGGACTGCAAGGGCTTCGACCCCTCCCGGTTCTACATCGCCACCTCCGGCTGGTTCGCCCGGAAGGAGAGCGACGCCGAGAGCGAGCACGTCTACTACCGCAACGAGGTGCTCCGCTCCACCCGCCCCGGCAAATTCCTGTTCCTCAGCGAGTGCGGCGGCTTCACCCGGCACACCGGCGCGCCTCTGGGCCACAAGATCTACGGCTACGGCGCGGTGGACTCCGAGGAGGCGCTGATGGCCAAGCTCCGGGCGCTGTACGACGAGATGGTGCTGCCCTCCATCCCCAACGGCCTGTGCGGCTGCATCTACACCCAGCTGTCCGACGTGGAGGGCGAGATCAACGGTCTCTACACCTATGACCGGGCAGTTCGAAAGGTTCCGGTGGAGCCCATGCTGGCCATCCGGGCGGACATTGACAAGGCCCTGGCCGCGGAGACGGCGGGAGTTGGGGCCCCTTAGAGGAGCGAACATGAACTTTACCAATCAGGATATCCTGCGTATCGCCATGGCCCAATCGGCCATTGACGCCAACTGCGCCCCGGAGGACTTCACCCGGACTGAAAACGTGGTGGCGGTCTCGGCGGTCAATCCCGCCGCCCGCCGGTATCTGGCCCTCCCCTTTGATTGTAATTTGATCTCCTACGGAAACAACATCGTGGCCTCTGTGGGAGAGGACTGCCGCGCCGCCGTGGAGGAATACATCGGCCGTTTCCCGGCCTTCCGCTGCTTTGAGACGCCCAATCTTCTCATCCTTGACGACGCGCTCCGGGCAAAGGGCCTGCGGGTCTGCTTCATGGCGGAGTACTTCCTCCCGAATCTGGAGTTGCTGAGGCCCCTCCCCTGCCCTTTTGAGCTGCGGGTTCTGCACCAGTCCGACTTTGATGGGCTGTACACGCCGGAGTGGGCCAACGCCCTGTGTGAGGCCCGCCGGGAGCTGGATGTGCTGGGTGTGGGCGCCTATGACGGCGGGGCCCTTGTGGGGCTGGCGGGCTGCTCCGCGGACTGCGAAACCATGTGGCAGATTGGGGTGGACGTGCTGCCGGCATACCGCCGCCGGGGCGTGGCCTCCGCCCTGACCAGCCGGCTCGCCCTGGAGATCTTGGAGCGGGGCAAAGTCCCCTTCTACTGCGCCGCCTGGTCCAATTTGAGATCGGTGCGCAACGCCATCAAAAGCGGCTTCCGCCCCGCATGGGTGGAGCTGACCGCCAAACCCGCCGCTTTTGCGGCACAGCTGACCGGCGGCCAATAGCACGCAAAAGAGCGGAGGGACGATCCCTCCGCTCCTTTTTTCGCGGTTACAGCTCCCGCAGCAGTTCCTCCGGCGGCACGCCGTACAGCTTGGCCAGGGCGATCAGGTTGGCGGTAGACGGGTCCGCCGCGCCGTTCTCCCACTTGCTCACCGCCTGCCGGCTGACGCCCAGCGCCTCCGCCACGAACTCCTGCGTCATCTTACACCGGGTGCGGTGCTCTTTCAGCCGCTCCCCCAGGGTCCCCCGGACGGCCTGCTTCTCCGCCTCCCTGGCCGGGGACTCCCGGAGATACTTTTTCAGCGCCCGCACCACGGGGGACCTGATGAACAGGACCAGCATCACGACAATGAAGACCCCACAGATGACCGGGAGGTATGTCCCAAGGAATTTGACCGGCATATCAGGCCCTCCTTTCTGCGCCAATTATAGCACAGAAAGCGCAGTTGACACCATCACCTATGGCGCAACTTTGGATTGCGGAGCGGTTTTTTACGAAAGCGCCCGGACGTTTGACCCGTCCGGGCGCTTTTTTGCGCTTATATTCCCGATCCGGCGGGGTCGATGATGGGCACCAGGTCGGCGGCGGTGGCCGCGATGTAGTCCGCACCGGCCCCTTCCAGCTCCTCCCGGCTGCCGTAGCCGAACAGCACCCCGGCGCTGGCGACGCCCACGGCCTTCGCCCCCAGGATGTCATGCTCCCGGTCCCCCACCATCAGGGGTCTGCCCTGGGGCATATCCAACCGCTCCAGGGCCACGCCGATGATCTCCGCCTTGTCGCAGTGGGCGCCCCCCAGGTCGGCCCCGGCGATGACGGCGAAGTATTTGCTCAAATCGAAGTGGTCCAGCACCCGCCGGACAAACACCTCCGGCTTGGAGGAGGCCACCGCCAGGGTCCTCCCCCGGGCGGTCAGCTCCGCCAGCAGCTCCGGGATGCCGGGGTACACCAGGTTCTCGTAGATGCCCCGGTCCCGGTAGTATTCCCGGTAGATCTCGACCGCTTTCTGCCCCTCCCCGGCGGGGAGGCCCAAGAACTCCTCGAAACTCTCGTGGAGGGGCGGGCCAATAAAGCAGTTGAGGACGGACAGGTCGGCCACCTCCACGCCGTAGCGCTTTAAGGCGTAGGCCACCGAATTGCGGATGCCCTCCCCCGAGTCGGTGAGGGTGCCGTCCAGGTCGAACAGGATGGGGTCGAATCCGCTCATGTCATTTCTCCAACATCTCGGCGCACTGTTTCAGGTGATCCACCACCGGCAGATGCTGGGGGCACATCTTCTCGCACTGGCGGCAGGCCACGCAGTCGGAGGCCTTGCCGGCGTCCGCCGTGGCCGCGGCGTAGTCCGCCCTGGCCTCGTCGTCCTGGCCGCTGGTCAAATGCTTGTTGGCGGCGGCGAAGATCTCCGGGATGGGGATGTGCTTCGGGCAGCCCTCCACGCAGTACCGGCAGGCGGTGCAGGGGATGGCGGCGGACTTGCCCAGGATCTCCTGGGCCTTTTGGATGATGGCCCGCTCGTCGTCATTGAGCGGCTTGAAGTCTTTCATAAAGCCCAGGTTGTCCTCCATCTGGGCCAGGTTGGACATACCGGACAGCACGGTGAGCACCCCGTCCAGCGACGCCGCGAACCGGATGGCCCAGGAGGCGGGGGACGCGTCGGGGGCGTAGTCGGTAAACAGCTTCTTCACCTCGGCGGGCGGGTCGGCCAGGCGGCCGCCCTTCACCGGCTCCATGATGACGATGCCCTTGTTGTGCTTCCGCGCCACCTCATAGTTGGCCCGGGAGGTCACCTTGGGGTTCTCCCAGTCGGCGTAGTTGATCTGCAGCTGGACGAACTCGGCCTCCGGGTGCTCGGTGAGCAGCCTGTCCAGCAGCTCCGGCCCGTCGTGATAGGAGAAGCCGATGTGCCTGATGAGGCCCTTCTCCTTCTGCTCCTTCACAAAGTCCCACAGGCCCATCTTCTCGTACCGCCCCACGTTGCCGGAGGACAGGGCGTGGAGCAGATAGTAGTCGAAATAGCCCGCGCCGGTGCGCTGCAGGCTGGTCTCGAACTGCTTATGGGCAGACTTCACCGTGGGGGCCACCATCACGTTCAGCTTGGAGGCCAGGGTGTAGCTGTCCCGGGGGTGGCGATCCACCAGGGCCTTTTTGGCCGCCGCCTCGGAGCCCACGTACACATAGGCGGTGTCAAAGTAGGTGAACCCCGTCTCCAGGAACTTGTCCACCATGGCGCCGGTCTGCTTCACGTCGATGCGCACCGTCACCTTGGGCAGGCGCATCAGGCCGAAGCCCAGCTTGGGGGTCTCTTTTCCAAAGTAGTCGGACATGACCAACACTCCATTTCATGTGATTGATATGTATTGATTATACACTGCTCCGCACAGATACGCAAGAGCCAAAGAGGATCGCGCCGGCGGCGCGATCCTCAAAAAATCACTCGAACTGGGAGGCGTACAGCTTGTAATAGGCGCCCTTCCGGGCCATCAGCTCGTCGTGGGTGCCCTGCTCCACCACGTCGCCGTGATCCATCACCAAAATCTTGTCCGCGTTCTGGATGGTGGACAGCCGGTGGGCGATGACGAAGCTGGTCTTTCCCTTCATCAGCTCCCGCATGGCCTTCTGCACCTGCTGTTCGGTGTGGGTGTCCACGTTGGAGGTGGCCTCGTCCAAGATCAGCATCCGGGTGTCGTACAGCATGGCCCGGGCGATGGTGAGCAGCTGTTTCTGCCCCTTGCTGATGTTGCCGCCGTCCTCGCTGACCACGGTGTGGTAGCCCTCGGGCAGACGCATGATGTAGCCGTGGATGCGGGCGGCCCTGGCGGCTGCCACCACCTCCTCCATGGTGGCGTTCTCCTTGCCGTAGGCGATGTTCTCGAAGATGGTTCCCCGGAACACCCAGGTGTCCTGGAGCACCATGGCGTAGGCCCGGCGCAGGCTCTTCCGGGTGAGGGTGCGTATCTCCTTGCCGTCCACTAAAATTTGTCCGCTGTCCACGTCGTAGAACCGCATGAGCAGGTTGATGACGGTGGTCTTGCCCGCGCCCGTGTGGCCCACGATGGCCACCGTCTGCCCCGGCTCCGCCTTCAGGCTCAGATCGTGGAGGATGGTCTTTCCCGGCACGTAGCCGAAGGACACGTGATCCGCCTCCACATCCCCGGCGGGCGCTTTCAGCTCCTCCGCGCCGTAGATGTCCTCCAGCTCCTCGGGCTGATCCAGCAGCTGGAACACCCGCTCGGCGGCGGCCAGGGCGGAGTAGATCTCGTTGACGATGTTGGCGATCTCGTTGATGGGGCCGGAGAACTTCCGGGAATACAGCACGAATTTGGAGATCTGCTTCAAATTGACGATGTTTTGCAGATAGAACACCGCCCCCAGCAGGCCGATCAGGGCCAGCCCCAGGTTGGAGATGAGCCCGATGGTGGGGCCCATGGTCATGCCCAGGGAGTCGGCGTCCCGGTAGGCGTCCGCCGCCTTGTGGTTGATGGCGCTGAAATCGTCGCACACGCCGTCCTCGTGGGCGTAGGCCAGGATGGTCTTCTGGCCGGAGAACATCTCCTCCACAAAGCCGTTCATCTCGCCATAGGCGCGGCTGCGTTTGGAGTACCGGGGCCGGGTCTTTTTGCCCATGTACCGGGTATACAGGATGGATACGGGGATGGTGACCAGCATCACCGTCACCAGGGGCAGAGAGGTGACGCACATCATCACGAAGGAGCCCGCCACCGTCACCACGGAGGTCAAGATCTGTACCACGTCGGTGGCGAGGCTGGTGCTCACCACGTCGATGTCATAGGACACCCGGCTGATGATGTCGCCGGCCTGGTTCACGTCGAAGTATTTCACGGGCAGGGTCATCAGCTTGTCGAACACGTCCTTCCGCATCCGCTGGGCCACGTGGCGGCTCACCCGCATCATCCCCTGGCTCACCAGGAAGGACAGCAGATTGCCGCCCAGATAGGCCGCCAGCATGCATTTGGCGTAGAAGAATATCCTGTCAAAGTCCACCCTGCCCGCGCCGGCCTCAGCCACGCCGATGGCGTCGCCGGCGAAGGACGGCCCCAGCAGGTTCCCGATGTTGCTGGCGAAGGCGCAGATCAGCAGGAGGAACACCGCCCACTTATAGGCCGCCAGATATCGCAGGATGCGGAGCAGCGCGCCCCGCGTGTCTCTCGGGCGGCCCTGGCCGCCCCGGTCTCCCCGTCCGGGCATATGTGTCCCTCCTTTCCGTCAGTTTTCGGTAAGTATCACGCCATGGAGCCCATCTGGGTCTCGTAGATGGTGCGGTAGGTCGGGCAGGTCTCCAGCAGATGGGCGTGGTCTCCGTAGCCGATGCACCGGCCCTCCTCCAGCACCAGGATGTTGGTCATGGACTGCACCGAGCTCACCCGCTGGGCCACCATGATCACGGCGGCGTCGCTGTGCCGGGCGAAGATGGCCTTCCGCAGGGATGCGTCCGTCTTATAGTCCAGCGCGGAGGAGGAGTCGTCCAGGATCAGGATCTCCGGGTGCCCCGCCAGGGCCCGGGCGATGAGCAGCCGCTGCTTCTGCCCGCCGGACAGGTTGGCGCCCTTGATGTCCGCCATGTAGTCCAGCCCGTCGGACAGCTCATTGATGAACTCGGCGGCCATGGCGTCCTCCACGGCGTCCAGGATGTCCTGTTCCTCCAGCCCCCGGCCGAAGTCGATGTTGTGCCGCAGGGTGTCGTTGAACACCATGTCGTTCTGGAACACCACGCCGAATTTGCGGTGGAGGTCGTCCTTCTCATAGGTGCGGACGTCTCTGCCGTCCACGAACACCGCGCCCTCGTCCACGTCGTAGAACCGCATGAGCAGGTTCAGAACGGTGGACTTGCCGCAGCCGGTGGAGCCGATGATGCCCAGGCTCTCCCCCTTTTTCAGGGAGAAATTGATGTCGTACAGGCATTTCTCCCGCTCCGCCCCGGCGAAGCCCGCGTGGGCGGGATCCACCGTCTCGCCGTAGCTGAAGTCCACGTGCTCAAAGCGGATGAACTCCTCCCCGGCGGGGGTCTTGCCCTCGCTCTCGGGCAGCGTGGTCTGGCCTTCCCCGGCGGCCAGAACCAGGTCGATGCGGTCGGCGGAGGCGGACGCCTTGCTGAGCATCATAAACACCCGGTTCAGGCCCATCACGCCCATGCCGATCATGTTGAAGTAGGTGAGGAACGCCAGGATAACGCCGGGATCCATCCTGCCGGCGTTGACCCGGTAGGCGCCCAGGATCACGGACATCGTCAAACCGATGTTCAGGCACATCTGCATGGCCGGGCCGGGGATGGCCATGATGGTGCTGGCCTTGATGTCGCTTTTGGCCATGGCGTCGTTGGCGCCGCCGAAGTGGCCCTTCTCATACTCCTCCTTGGACAGGGCCTTCACCACCCGGATGCCGGTGATGTCCTCCCGCATGATGCGCACCACGTCGTCCAGCCGCTGCTGGACTTTGTTGTAGAGGGGGATGCCGAACCTTGACACCCCCACGCACACCACCACCAGGATGGGGGCCATGATCACCATGATGAGGGCCATCTCCACGTCCATGGACAGGGCCATGATGATGCTGCCCACCAGCAGAATGGGCGCCCGGACGCACAGGGTCTGGAGGGACTGGGCGCAGGACTGGACGTTGTAGCTGTCGCTGGTCATGCGGCTGATGAGGCTGGGCAGGCCGAATGCGTCGAACTGGCTGCCGGAGAGGTTGGCCGTCTTGTGGAACAGCGCCTGCCGCACGTCATAGGAGATGTTGTGGGCGTTCTCCACCGCCCGGCGGTTGGCGGTGACGTTCAAAAACCGGGTGAGGATGGCCGCCGCGATCATCAGCAGGCCCCAGAAGATCACCGGCCCCATCCGGCCCAGGGGCACCACCTTGTCCAGCAGGTGCTCCAGGATGTACGGCAGCGTCAGCTCCGCCATGGTGCCCAGCAGCTTGACGGCCATCACCAGCAGCACGCTCCAGCCGTATTTGCGCAGATATCGGAAAATCAACTTCAAGGCGGTCACCTCCTTCGCCGGCGGCGGTATTTTTTCGCACGGGGGCAATTATATCCCTTAAATGGGAAAAAGTCAAACCAATTTACTGGGATTTTTGCCCTGAAAATTCCAAGTACCGCCTGTACGGATCACGCAGACGCCGTCCACGCAACCGCCGGTTGAACGGTGTGGAACACGCCGCCATTGTCTTTCGCCCAAACATTCGCTATGATAAAGACAGTCCCGGCCGGGCACAACCATTTGGAGGTAAACATCAATGGAGATCGGTAATCAGATAAAAGTATTGCGTCAGCAGCGGGGCGTCACCCAGGAGGCGGTGGCCGCCGCCCTGGGGGTCACCGCCCAGGCGGTGAGCAAGTGGGAAAACGAAGCGGCCGCGCCGGACATCCAGCTTCTGCCCGCCATCTCGGCCTACTTCGGCGTCACCATCGACGCGCTGTTCGCCCTGACGGACGAGACCCGGATGGAGCGCATCGAGAATATGCTGGACACCCAGCGGGAGGTAGAAAACGCCGCGCTGGATCGGGAGGCGGCTTTCCTGCTGGACAAAGCCCGGCGGGAGCCGGAAAACGACCGGGTGTGGTCCCTGTTGGCCTATTTGGAGAACCACCGGGGCGACGCCTGCAAGCGCCGGGCGGCGGAATACGCCAAAAACTCCCTGGCCCGCCGGGCGGACAACAACGCCGCCCTGTGGGAGCTGGTGCGGGCCACGGGCCTTATGGGGCCGTACTGGGAGCTGGCGGATAGCCATCGGGCGGTCATTGATTATCTAAAGGGATTCCTGTCAGAGAATCCCAGCGTGGACACGGCCTATCAGTGGCTGATGGACGCCCTGCTGGCCGACAGCCGGTTCGGAGAAGCCATGGAGGTCTGCGGCCGGTACTCGGAGCTGGATACCGCAAAGCTGCGTGAGCCCATCCGCGTTCCCTACTACCGGGGCCTCATCACTTGGAAGTCCGGGGATCGGGAGGGAGCGTTAAAGATTTGGAATGAGATGGTTCGGAACCTGCCGGAGAACGACGACCACTGGGGACTCTACGCTGAGGCGTACGCCATGACCGGCGACTTTGTAAAAGCGGCGGAGATCACCCTGCGGTGCGCAAAGTACGCCGTACCGCCACGGCCCACCTGGATTTGGGAGCAGGGAGCCTACTACCAGGAGCTGGCCGGAGACATTCCCGGAGCCATCGCCTCCCTGGAAAAACTGCTGGAGGTTCGCAGGACGGACTACGGCATCACCAGCGGCGCCGGGCAGGAGGCATACTGCCGGGAGATCGACCGGCTGAAAAAGAAGCTGTGAGGGCATAAAAATTTCCCGGCCATTGGCCGGGAAATTTTTTATATCGTTCAGTCGTCCTCTTTTTCCTCGTCTTCGTCCTCATCGAAAGACAGGGCGAACTTCTGCCCGCACTTGGGGCAGTCGATGGAGCCGGCCTCCAGAACCTCGTCGTCGATGATCAGCTCCTCCCCGCAGTTGGGGCAGTCCACCTGGAAGAAGTCCTCGTCGTCATCCTCCAGATCGTCCTCGTCGTCATCGTCGTCGACGCCGTAGACCTCGTCCTCCAGCTCGGTGAGGCCCTCGGTCAGGTCGTTGATGGCGTCCTCCACCCCGTCGAACTCCTTGCCGTGCTCGTCCAGGGTGGCGTCCAGCATATCCATCTCGTCGCCGATCTCCCTCAGCACGTCCAGTACCTCGGACAGCACCTTGGCCTGGGGCTCCTCGGACTTGTCCAGGCCCATGCCGTCGAACAGGCCCTGGATGTAAGCCACTTTCTCGGTGATGGTCATGTCTTGTCCCTTTCCGGGCGTCAGCCCTTGCTCCGCTCCAGGTACTCGCCGGTGCGGGTGTCGATGCGGATCTTGTCGCCGGGGCCGATGAACAGGGGCACCTTGATCTCGGCGCCGGTCTCCAGGGTGGCGGGCTTGGTCACGTTGGTGGCGGTGTTGCCGGCGAAGCCGGGCTCGGTGTCGGTGACCTCCAGATCCACAAAGTTCGGGGGCTCCACCATGAACACATTGCCCTTGTAGGAGCTGATCTTGCAGACCATGTTCTCCTTGACGAACTTGAAGTTGTCGCCCAGGATGTCCTTGGAGATGGGCTCCAGCTCATAGGACTCGGGATCCATGAAGTAGTACAGGTCGCCGTCGTTGTAGCTGTACTCCATGTCCTTGCGGTCCACGAAGGCCTGCTCGAACTTGGCGGTGGGGTTGAAGGACTCCTCGCGGATGGCCCCGGTGATGACGTTCTTGTACTTGGTGCGCACGAAAGCCGCGCCCTTGCCGGGCTTGACGTGCTGGAACTCGAGAACCTGCATGACCTTGCCGTCCATCTCGAAGGTCACGCCGTTGCGGAAATCGCCTGCGGTGATCATTGCCATGGGTAATTCCTCCCGTATGAAAAGTTTAAGTGACAACGTTTAGTCAGGTTATTATACCCTACTTTTCCGCCGATTGCAAGACATTTTACATTTTAGAGGATGATCAGTTCTTTCGGCGAATGGGTCAGGTCGACGCAGCCGTCCTCGGTGAGCCACACCATGTCCTCGATGCGGACGCCGAACTTCCCGGGCAGATAGATGCCGGGCTCCACGGTGATGATCGCGCCCACCGGGTTGGGGGCGGTGCACCGGGGGGCGAAGCTGGGCTCCTCGTGGATCTCGATGCCCACCGAGTGGCCCAGGCCGTGGCCGAAACAGTCGCCGTAGCCCGCGTCGCCGATGACCTTGGCGGCCACGGCGTGGATGTCCGCCCCGGGCACGCCGGCCCGGGCGGCGGCGATGCTGTCCAGCTGGGCCTTCAGCACGGTGTCGTAGACCAGCCGCATCTCGTCGGTGGGCTCCCCCACCGCCACGGTGCGGGTCATGTCGGAGCAGTACCCGCCGACGACACAGCCGAAGTCCATGGTGACGAAGTGCCCCTTCTCGATCTTCTTCTGGCTGGGGATGGCGTGGGGCTTGGAGCCGTTGGCCCCGCAGGCCACGATGGGGTCGAAGGAGTTGCGCTCGGCCCCCAGCCTGGCCATGTAATAGGTCAGCTTGGCGGCGATCTCGCACTCGGCCGCGCCGGGCTTGATGTCGTTCAAGATCTCGGCAAAGGCGGCGTCGGTGAGCCGCTGGGCCTCCCGGATGGCGGCCATCTCCCCCTCGTCCTTCACCGCCCGCAGGCCGGTGAGCAGCGCCGACGCGGGCACGAACTCCGCTTTGATGGCCTCCGTCCAGCGGCGGTAGGCGGCCACGGACATGTAGTTCTCCTCAAAGCCCAGCTTGTTGATGTTGTTTGCGGCGCACAGTTCCGCCACGATGGCGGGATAGCTCCTGCCCCGGAGGCCCAGCGCCACCTCCGCGCCCTTCACCAGCTGCTCGGCGGCCTCGATGTACCGGGAGTCGGTGTAGTACCAGGTCTTGCCCGGGGTCACCAGGGCCACGCCCTCCCCGTGGAAGCCGGCGGCGTAGAACTCGCCGGGGGCGGAGGTCACCAGCATGGCGTCGATGCCGTACTCCGGCAGCCTGGCGGCGATCTTTTCAAAATGATCCATGTAAACCCATCTCCTTCTATGTGTCGGCGTATCGCCGGTAGATCTGCTTCATGGTCAGGGCGTCCTCCGCCTGGGTGCCGGCGGACTCGCAGATAAAGGCGGGGCTCCACCCCCGGCGGGCCACGGCGGCGGCCAGAGGCTCCCAGGCGGGGCCGTAGCCGCCGTCGTCCGCGAAGGTGCGGTGGCATTTCTCCCCGCCGCCCGGGGTGAACTGGATGTGGGAGAAGTGGCTGTGGAACCGGGACGCCCGCTCCGCGCCCAGCGCCTCCTCCATGCGATTTAACATCCGCTCCACAGCCTCCGCCCCGTCGTCCGCCCCCAGGGAGCGGGCATACAGGTGGCCGAAGTCGATGCACGGGATCAGCCGCCCGTCGAGCCCGCACAGGGCCAGCACCTCGTCCAGGTCGCCCAGCTGGTTGATCTTGCCCATGGTCTCGGGGCACAGGGCGATGTGCCCGAACCCGGCGTCGTCACAGGCGGCGATGACCTCCGCCAGAGACTTTTTCGCGATGTCCAGCGCCTCCCCCCGGCTCCTTCCCATCAGCGCCCCGGAGTGGACGACCACCCGTCCCGCGCCCATCCAGCCCGCCACAAGGCAGGCGGAGGTGATGTAGCCGACGGTCTTTTTCAGCGACTCCGGGTCGGGGTTCGCCAGGTTGATAAAGTACGGCGCGTGGAGAGACAGGACGATGCCGTTCTCCTCCGCCGCCAGCCCGATCCTCCGGGCCGCCTCCTCCCCCACGTGGACGCCCTTGCCGCACTGGTACTCGTAGCAGTCCAGGCCGATCTCCCTCAGCCACCTCGGCGCGTCCGCCGACGACTTGTAGGGGAAATTCTCCGCGTTGCCCGCGGGGCAGAAGATGGCGCTCACAGGGTCTCCCCCTTTCGGGACAGCAGGCGGAAGGGCGCCTCCACCGCGTAGCGCAGATACCGCCCCGGATTGCCCGCCAGCCGGATGGGCTTCACCAGAATGGTGGCCACCCCGGCCCGGTTGCCGCCCAGCACGTCGGTGAACACCTGGTCGCCGATGATGGCAGTCTGCTCCCTGGTGACTCCCATCTGCTCCATGGCCTTATAAAAGGAGGGCGTCTTGGGCTTGCCCGCGTGGCCGATATAGGGGATCTCCAGCGCCTCGGAGAAGATCCGGGGGCGGCTCTCCTTCCGGTTGTTGGACAGGATGAACAGGGTGACCCCATGGGCGTTCAGATCGTCCCGCCAGGCCCGCAGCCGGTCGTCGGGCAGAGGCACGCCGTAGGGCGCCAGGGTGTTGTCCAGGTCGGCCAGCAGCAGCTTGAAGCCGCGGCGCTGAAGCGCCTTCCCGGTGATTTGATAGATGTCGTCCGCCAGAAACGTCGCCCGGAACAGCGCCATGGTCTCACCTTCTATTCTCTCCGATCCCGGCATAAGATCGGTAGTATCATACCACAAGTTTTGACCGCTCACAAGGGGGAAACGATATGAGAGAGCTGATCTTTGCCCTGCCAGCCGGCCGTCCCACCCGCTCCGGGCGGTGGGGGGCGATCCCCGCCCACATGGCCTACCGGATAGGCCCCGGGGCGCGGCTCATGGGCGCCCGTCTGCCCGCCGATTTGAGAGGCGGCTATCTGCTTCTGGACTGCCGGGGCTTTGACGGCCAGGGCGACCCGGTGAGCTGCGCCCGCCAGATCCTGACGGAGTGCAAACGGCGGGCCTGCAAGGGGATCGTCTGCGACTTTGAGGGCACGCTCCCCGGCTGCCTGCCCCGGCTGGTGGAGCTGCTGGACCGCAACTGCGCCGCCCGGGGCTGGACGCTTTACGTCCCGGAGGGCTGCGCCACCCTCGTCCGATCCGCCCGGATCCTGATCCCCTCCGCCATCACCGCCGGATCGCTGGAGCGCCGCCTCCGGGCCGCCGCCCGGCGGTACGGGCAGGATCGCGCCGCCCTGGCGGTGGAATGGGTGCGGGAGGACTTCGCCCTCCCCGCGTCAGGCCGGGGCACGCCCGTCACCCGGGAGGCGCTGGAGCGCCAGATCGCGCGCCTGGATCCGGCCACGTTCCTCGACCGCGGCCTCTGCGCCCACTACTACACCTACCTGGATCGGGGACAAGCCCATCTGGTGCTGTACGACAGCCCCCGCTCCGTACGGGAGAAGCTGGCGGCGGCGGAACGGGCGGGTCTCAGCGCCGCCCTGCTCCCCGGCCCGGAGGTGGAGGACTGCCTGGAGGATATCCTGGGCCCGCCGTGAGCGAGTTTTTTTGCAAACTGGGGATTGACAAGCCTTTCCCCCGTGTGCTATTATTCTAAGGCTGACATTTGCGGAGTCGCCATGCGGGTGTAGTTCAATGGTAGAATCCCAGCCTTCCAAGCTGGTCGCGTGGGTTCGATTCCCATCACCCGCTCCATATGCGCCTGTAGCTCAGGTGGATAGAGCAGCTGCCTTCTAAGCAGCGGGCCGGGGGTTCGAGTCCCTTCAGGCGTACCACGTCGGCGCAAGCTGCGTATCGCTCGCCCCGCCGCAAGCGGCAGGTCTCGCTCGCTCCGCTGCGCCTCCTTTCCCCACAAAGCCTGGAGGGCGGCTTTGCGGGGGCCCCGTAAGGGTGCACACGTCGGCAGACAAGTTGATATGGTGGGTATAGCTCAGCTGGGAGAGCACCGGATTGTGGTTCCGGGTGTCGTGGGTTCGAGCCCCATTACCCACCCCATATCAGGCTGAGGGCCGGGGCGTCCGCTCCGGCCCTCACCACTCCATGTTGGGGTGTAGCCAAGCGGTAAGGCAAGGGACTTTGACTCCCTGATCGTTGGTTCGACTCCAACCACCCCAGCCACGTCGGCGCAAGCTGCGTATCGCTCGCCCCGCCGCAAGCGGCAGGGCTCGTTCACTCCGCTGCTCCTCCTTTCCCCACAAAGCCTGGAGGGCGGCTTTGCGGGGGCCCCTTTCCGCTTCGCGGATTATGCGGCCCCCAATAAATGCATATGACTCAGTAGCTCAGTTGGTAGAGCAACGCCCTTTTAAGGCGAAGGTCCGGGGTTCGAGTCCCCGCTGGGTCACCACGTCGGAGCAAGCTTCGTATCGCTTGCTCCGGCGTTTTTTTACGCCGGAGCGCGCCCCGGCTGGGCCGTTTTATCCCTTGCTTTTTACGTCCGATATGATATCATAGGAGACAACGATACTGTCAAAACACACGGGAGCATGTGACCGATGGCATTGAACAACAACGAGGAGAAAATCGAACTGTTTGAGCGGATGCCCATCCGCCGGGCGGTGCTGACCATGTCGGTGCCCACCATCCTCAGCTCGCTGGTGATGGTGCTCTACAACCTGGCGGACACCTATTTTGTGGGCATGCTCAACGACGCGGTGCAGAACTCCGCGGTGACGCTGGCGGCCCCGCTGCTGCTGGCCTTCAACGCGGTGAACAACCTGTTTGGCATCGGCTCCTCCAGCATGATGAGCCGTTCTCTGGGCAAAAAGGACTACGACGCCGTCCGCAAAAGCGCCGCCTTCGGCTTCTACTGCGCGCTGATCTCCGGCCTGCTGTTCTCCGCGGCCTATCTGGCCTTCCGCGACCCCCTGCTGACCATCCTGGGCACCGACAGTGAAACCGTGGCCGCCACGGCGGGGTACTGCCGCTGGACGGTGGCCTGCGGCGCCGCCCCCGCCATTTTGAACGTGGTCATCGCACAGATGGTGCGGGCGGAGGGCTCCTCCGTCCACGCCAGCATCGGCACCATGAGCGGATGTCTGCTGAACATCGTGCTGGATCCCATCTTCATCCTCCCCTGGGGACTGGGGATGGGCGCCGCCGGGGCGGGCCTGGCCACCTTCCTGTCCAACTGCTTCGCCTGCGGCTACTTCTTCGTGCTCCTGTGGGTGAAGCGGGGCCGCACCTTTGTGGCGATCCACCCCAAGTGGTTCAGGCCCGAAAAAGACGTGGTGCTGTCCATCTGCGCGGTGGGCGTGCCCGCCTCCATCCAGAACCTGCTGAACGTCACCGGCATGACGGTGCTCAACAACTTCACCTCCGTCTACGGCCCCGACGCGGTGGCCGCCATGGGCATCTCCTACAAGCTCAGCATGATCCCCATGTACATCGGCATGGGCTTCTCCCAGGGCGTCATGCCGCTGGTGGGATATAACTACGCCGCCAGGGATCGCCGCCGCATGCGGGAGAGCATCCTGTTCGCCGCCGGGGTCTCCCTGGCGTTCATGGCGGTCATCACCGCCGGATATTTTGTCTTCGCCTCCGGCCTGATCCGGCTGTTTATGAAAAACGGGGCCGTGGTGGCCTACGGCGCCCGGTTCCTCCGGGGAATGTGCCTGGCCCAGCCGCTCCTGTGCGTCGACTTCCTGGCGGTGGGCGTCTTCCAGGCCTGCGGCATGGGCAGGAAGGCCCTGATCTTCGCCCTCCTCCGCAAGGTGGCGCTGGAGATCCCCGCCCTGGTGATCCTCAACCGGCTGTTCCCCCTGTACGGCCTGGCCTACGCCCAGCCCCTGGCGGAGCTGGTGCTGGCCATCGCCGCGGTGTTCTCCATCCGGCAGCTGATCCGGGAGCCGGAGCCCGCCGCCCCGCCCCCGGCGGAGTGATCCGGACAGCAAAAGAGCGCCTGCGATCCGCAGGCGCTCTTTGTTTTGCTTTGATGGATCTTATTCCGACTCCCCGGACTTCACCAGCGGCGCGAACTCGTCCTGGATGTCCTTGAAGTTGGACAGCATGGGCTCGATGTCCTGGTGGCGCATCTTGCGATCCACGTAGTTCCTGGTGATCTTATAGACCACCGGGCACAGCACCAGCACGCCGATGAGGTTGGGGATCATCATCATGCCGTTGAGGGTGTCGGCGATGTCCCAGGCCAGGTTCTCGCCCATCACCGCGCCGCCGAAGATGGCCACCACGAAAATGATCCGGTAGACCAGCACGGCCTTGTCGGAAAACAGATAGCCGCAGGCGGTGGAGCCATAGTGAGACCAGCCCAGCACGGTGGAAAAGGCGAAGAGCATGACGGCCACGGCCACAAAGGCGGAGCCGATGAAGCCGAACTGCTCGCCGAAGATGGTGCTCATCAGGTTGGCCTTGTCGATGGCCACGCCCTCCCACTCGGTGACCACCGCGCCGGTGGACAGATCCACCAGGTCGGAGGACAGGATGGAGAAGGCGGTGAGGGTGCAGACGATGATGGTATCGGCGAACACCTCGAAGATGCCCCACATGCCCTGGCGCACCGGCTCCTTCACGTTGGAGCTGGAGTGAACCATGACGGAGGAGCCGAGACCGGCCTCATTGGAGAACACGCCCCGCTTGGCCCCCTGCTCGATGGCCAGCTTGATGCCGGAGCCAACGATGCCGCCGGCGGCGGCTTTCACGCCGAAGGCCCCCTTGAAGATGGCGCCGAACACGGCGGGGATCTGGTGCAGGTTGGTCAGCAGGATGACCAGGGTGCCCACCACGTACAGGATGACCATAAAGGGCACGATCTTCTCGGTGACGGAGGCGATGCGCTTCAGCCCGCCCAGGATGACCAGGGCCACCAGGGCCAGGATCACCACGCCGGTGACCCATTTGGGCACGCCGAACACGGCCGCCATGTTGCCGGAGATGGAGTTCACCTGGGTCATGTTGCCGATGCCGAAGGAGGCCAGGAAGCAGAACATGGAGAACAGCACCGCCAGCACCGCGCCGACGGTCTTGCAGCCCTTCTTGGCGCCCAGGCCGTCCCGCAGGTAGTACATAGCGCCGCCGTGCCATTCGCCGCTGGCGCTCTTGCGGCGGTAGAAGATGCCCAGCACGTTCTCGGAATAGTTGGTCATCATCCCGAAGAAGGCGATAACCCACATCCAGAACACCGCGCCGGGGCCGCCGGTGATGATGGCCCCCGCCACGCCCACGATGTTGCCGGTGCCCACCGTGGCCGCCAGGGCGGTGCACAGGGACTGGAACTGGGAGATGGACTTGTCCTTGGTGTGGCCGGACACGTCCTTGTCAAAGACCCGGCCGACGGTCTGCTTGATCCAGTGGCCGAAGTGGCTGACCTGGAAGCACTTGGTCAGGCAGGTCATCAGGATGCCAACGATGGTCAGCAGGATGATGGCGGGCCAGCCCCAGACGACGTTGTTGACGGCCTTGTTGATCGCGGTGACCACGTCCAGGAAGGTCGTCGGTTGATCGTTCGCGCCCTCGATGGCGGTCAGGGCGAGAACGGGCAGATTTGCGAGCATGGCGCTCCCCTCTTTCTCTCAACTTGTGGATCATTATATGCCGTTTCTCCCCCATTTGCAAGTTGAATTCCAGAAAATTCATCCTGTCCGGATCATTTCTGTATAATCGTCCATAAACAGCGGTTTTCTCCGGCAGCTTCTGTATATAAATGCAACGCCGGTCTTTTTCGCATTCATGTTTGTGACTTTTTCACCTTGTGTTCTGCTTTAAATCGTGATATGATACCCCAGACTTCTGTTCTGGAGGTATGTTTATGACTGCCACGATCTGCATCCTGGCCGCCATCGCCGTCTATCTGGTCGGGATGGTGCTGGTGGGCTTCTATTTCAGCCGCAAGGGCAGCGGCTCCTCGTCCGGCGAGTTCTTCCTGGGCGGCCGCAAACTGGGCCCCCTGGTCACCGCCATGAGCGCCGAGGCGTCCGACATGAGCAGCTACTTACTGATGGGCCTGCCCGGCCTGGCCTACTTCGCCGGTCTGGCGGAGGTGAGCTGGACGGTCATCGGCCTTGCCGTCGGCACCTATTTCAACTGGCTCATTGTCGCCCGGCGGCTCCGCCGGTACTCCGCTGACCTGGGCGCCATCACCGTGCCCGACTTCTTCTCCCGCCGCTGGGGGGATGACCGCAAGCTGCTGTCCTGCCTGGCCGCCGTCATCATCCTGGTGTTCTTTGTGCCCTACACCGCCTCCGGCTTCAAGGCGGTGGGCACGCTGTTCAACACCCTCACCGGCGCGGACTACCACGCCGCCATGCTGATCGGCGCGGCGGTCATCATCGGCTACACGGTGCTGGGCGGCTTTTTGGCCGTGTCCACCACCGACCTGATCCAGTCCGTCGTCATGACCATCGCCCTGGCGGTGATCGTGGTGTTCGGCATCGTCCAGGCCGGCGGCATGGGCGCTGTGATCTCCAACGCCGCCAAGCTCCCCGGCTATCTCGACCTGACCAAGGGCTATAACGCCGCCACCGGCGAGGCGGGCTCCTTCGGCTTCCTGCCCATCGTGTCCACGCTGGCCTGGGGCCTGGGCTACTTCGGCATGCCCCACATCCTGCTCCGGTTCATGGCCATCCGCCACGAGGACGAGCTGAAGCTCTCCCGCCGCATCGCCTCCGTCTGGGTGACCATCTCCATGGCGGTGGCCATCCTCATCGGCGTGGTGGGGTACAGCGTGTCCGCGGCGGGCAAGATCCCCCTTCTCACCACCAGCTCCGACTCCGAGACCATCGTCATCCAGCTGTCCAACTTCCTCAGCACCTTCGGCGTCCTGCCGGCCATCATCGCCGGCGTCGCGCTGGCGGGCATCCTGGCCTCCACCATGTCCACCGCCGACTCCCAGCTGCTCACCGCGGCCTCCAGCGTGTCCCAGGATCTGATCCAGAACTTCCTGAAGATCAAGCTGTCCGAAAAGGCCTCCATGATCTTCGCCCGGGCCACCGTCATCGTCATCGCCCTCATCGGCGTAGCGCTGGCCTGGGATCCCAACAGCTCCGTGTTCCAGGTGGTGTCTTTCGCCTGGGCGGGCTTCGGCGGCGCCTTCGGCCCGGTGATGCTCATGGCCCTGTTCTGGAAGCGCAGCAACAAATACGGCGCCCTGGCCGGCATGGCCGCCGGCGGCGCGGTGGTGTTCCTGTGGAAGTTTCTGGTGCGGCCCCTGGGCGGCGCGTGGGATCTCTACGAGCTGCTCCCCGCCTTCCTGGTGGGCTGTGCGGTCATCGTCATCGTCTCCCTGCTGACCCCCGCCCCGGACAAGGCCGTCACCGACGCCTACGACGCCGCGCGAAAGGCCTGATCTCCCCATATACAGCAAAGGCACGCCGAGAGGCGTGCCTTTTTTCGCGCTATTTCCCGTATCTGGGGCGGTTGGGCCGGGTGGCCCGGTAGCAGGCGTCGCACAGCCGCCCCTTGTGCCGGAGGGGCAGCGCCTTGCCGCACCGGTCGCAGAAGCGGATGTTGCTGCGCAGGCGGTAGAGCAGGATCTCGTTGATCTCCTCCGCCACCTCCTCCCGGGTGTCGTAGAGCCTGTCCTCGTCCACCGGGCAGTCAAATGCCCTGGCAAAAGAGAAATACAGATCCAGTTTGCGGTAATACTGCTCCAGCTCCGGCAGGGTGGTCTCCCCGTCGGGGAGGCCCGGCTGCTCGATGGGCTCCCCCTGCTGCCAGCGGCGGAGGAACTGATAAAACAGATCCCGCAATGCGTCCTCCGTCTCGTCAAAGGGGATGTTGGCCGCCCGCAGCTCCTGCTCCTTGGTGAGGACGAACCCCATCTCCCGCATTTTGGAGATGATGGTGAGATACCGGGTGATGTCCAGCTTGCGGTAGGGCTCCGGGCTGGGCATTTTGCTCCACTCGGTGAGCACCTCCAGCAGATCGAAGTCCACCTGGAGCACCAGGTCGGAGAACCCCGCCACGGCGTACTGCAGCGGCGGCACCACCGCCTCCAGCCCCGCCCGGATGGCCGGCAAATTCTGGGTGGCCCCCACGAATCCCTTGTTATACATCCCGAAGCGCCCCGCCCGGCCGGCGATCTGCTTGATCTCCTCGGGCCTTAAATCCCGGCGCTCTACCCCGTCGAACTTCTCCGTCTCCATGAAGATGATGCGCCGGATAGGCAGGTTCAGCCCCATGCCGATGGCGTCGGTGGACACCACATACTCCATCTGCCCGTCCAGGAATCCCTCCATCTGCTTGCGCCGGGTGGAGTAGGGCAGCGCCCCGTAGATAATGGCGGGCTCCTTGTCGCTCTGCCGCAGATCCTCCGCCACCGACAGCACCCCCACCTTGGAGAAGGTGATGAGGGCGTCCCCCGGCTGGACGCGCTGATAGTCCACGGTGCGGTTCATGCAGATGAGGGGGGTGGTGCGCTCATGCCGGACGACCTCCCAGCTGTCGCCGCAGCTGTCGATGAGGCGGATCAGCAGCTGCTCCGCCTCCGGCGCGGCGCACAGGTGCACCTCCGGGGCCAGCACGCCCAAAATGGCCCGCGTCCAGGCGTAGCCCCGCTGGGGGTCGGCGATCATCTGGCACTCGTCGATGACCGCCACATCCCACCGGCGCTTCATATCCAGCTTCTCGGCGGTGGCGGCCACGTGGGTGTCCCCCTCCCGCACGTCCTCCTCCTCGCCGGTGGTGAGGCTGCATTTGATCCCCGCGTCCAGCAGTGTCTCCTGCCCCTCCAGCGCCAGCAGGCGGAGGGGCGCCAGATACACGCCGGTCTTGGCCATCTTCAGGTGCTGAAAGCCCTCATAGGTCTTGCCGGTGTTGGTGCCGCCGATGTGGAGGACGAACTTCCGGTGCATGGCCCGGGCCTCCGGGTACTCGTCCCTGGGGTTCAGCGCCACCAGCAGGGACAGGCTGGTGCGGATGGCCTGGGGCACATACCACACCGACCAGACCCCCTCCAGCCCGTCGGTGAACAGCAGGTTTTTCGGAAAACCCTTCGCCGTCAACAGGGCGTTCACGTTGGCCTCCGGGTGGGAGAGGGTGAACGCCTCCAGCGACCGCCGGGCGGCCTCGTGGATGACGCGGGGATAGCGCTCCACCACCCGGACGGCCAGGTCGTCGGCCCGGTTGCCCGCGATCCACGGGTACGCCTTGACGAAATTCCGCAGCAGCTCGGGGAGGTGCTTGGGGTCACACCGCCGCTCGATGGCCAGGAACTCCCCCAGCCACGCGGTGGCCTGGGCGGTGCGCGGCCTCGACCCGGAGGGGCAGCGGCCCCGGAGGGCTTGGTGGAAGTACGTCGCCAGCCGCCACACGGCGGAGCCGTCCCGCTTCGTCTCCTTCCAGGCGTGGGCCAGGGCGTCCCCGGCCTGCTGCACCCAGCCCGGATTCCAGCCCCTTCCCCTGTTGTGGCGCGGCATACCGTCTCCCTCCCCTCCGCAAGATGATACATTGACCTTAGTATAGCCCAAAGGGGCCGAATCTTCAACGGCGGATTTCCCGCCCGTCCGCAAAAACCGGCGGGGCCTCGCGGCCCCGCCGGTCGTTCCCTATCTGATCTGCCCGTTCCCCCGGATGACGTACTTATACGTGCACAGCTCCCGCAACCCCATGGGCCCTCTGGCGTGGAGCCGCTGGGTGGAAATGCCCATCTCGCAGCCCAGGCCGAACTCCCCCCCGTCGGTGAACCGGGTGGAGGCGTTCCAGTACACGGCGGCGGAATCCACCCCCCGAAGGAATTTCCGGGCGGTCTCCTCGTTTTCGGTGACGACGCTCTCCGAGTGGCCGGTGGAGTGGGCGGCGATGTGGGCCATGGCGTCCTCCACGCCGTCCACGAGCCTGACGCCCATGACATAGTCCAAAAACTCGGTGTCAAAGTCCCGCTCCCCGGCGGGGACGCCGTCGATGACCTCCGCGGCCCCGCTGTCCAGCCGCAGCTCCACCGGGGGCTTGCCGGCGGCGGCCCGGTCGTCCGTCAAACGCTGTTTCAGCCGGGGCAAAAACTCCCCGGCGATATCCCGATGGATCAGGCACACCTCGGCGGCGTTGCACACGGAGGGCCGGCTGCACTTGGCGTTCTCCAGGATGTCCAGCGCCATGTCCTGGTCGGCGTCCCTGTCCACGTAGATGTGGCAGATGCCGGTGCCCGTCTCGATGACGGGGACGGTGGCCTGCTCCACGCAGGCCCGGATGAGCCCCGCGCCGCCTCTGGGGATCAACAGGTCGACGTAACCGTTTGCGGTCATCAGCTCATTGGCGGAGGCCCGGGTGGTGTCCTCCACCAGCCCCAGCGCGTCGGCGGGCAGCCCGGCGGCGGTCAGGCCCTCTTTCAGCGCCTCCACGATGGCGGCGGCGGAGCGGTGGGCCTCCTTGCCGCAGCGCAGCACGCAGGCGGAGCCCGCTTTCAGCGCCAGCGCCGCCGCGTCGGAGGTGACGTTTGGCCGGCTCTCATAGATGATGGCGATGACCCCCATGGGCACGGCGGTGCGCTCGATCGCCAGCCCGTTGGGCCGCTCCGCCCGGCTGAGGATCTCCCCCACCGGGTCGGGCAGGGCGGCCACCTCCCGGACGCCCCGGGCCATGCCGGCGATGCGCTCCCCGGACAGCGCCAGCCGATCCAGCATCACGTCGGAGATGGTTCCTCTCGCCGCCTCCAGATCCAGGGCATTGGCCGCCAGGATGGCGTCGGCGCGCCTCTCCAGCGCGCCGGCCATCGCGGTGAGCGCGGCGTTTTTGGTATCGGTACCGGCCAGAGCCATGGCGCCCCTGGCGGCCCTGGCCCGCTGCAATAATTCTAAGGTCGTCATGCGTCCTTCCTCCCCACGAACCGGGTGCCAACGGCCCTGCCCGCCGCGATGTCATAGAGCACGTCCGGATCCCGCCCGTTGGCGATGACCATGTCGCACCCCTGCTCCATCACCAGCCGGGCGGCCTTCAATTTCGTCGCCATGCCGCCGGAGCCCAGCGCCGAGCCGGTGCCCCCGGCCAGGGCCTCCACCTCCGGGGTGATGGCCTCCACCACGGGGATGAGGGCGGCGCTCTCGTCCTTCCGGGGGTCGGCGGTATAGAGCCCGTCGATGTCGCTTAAAATCACCAGCAGATCGGCCCCCACGCACCCGGCCACGATGGCGGAGAGGGTGTCGTTCTCCCCGATGGTGGTGGACACGCCCACCTCGTCGGTGGACACGGCGTCGTTCTCGTTGATGACGGGCAGCGCCCCCAGCTCCAGCAGGCGGCCCATCACGTTTTCAAAGTTGTGCCGCCGCTCCGGGAACTGCACGTCCTGGGCGGTGAGCAAAATCTGGGCCACCGTGTGTCCGTACTGGGAGAACAGCTGGTCGTAGGTGTACATCAGCTCGCACTGGCCCACCGCGGCGGCGGCCTGCTTGGTGGGCATATCCGCCGGACGGCCGGGCAGGTTCAGCTTGCCCACCCCCATGCCGATGGCCCCGGAGGTCACCAGAATGATCCGGTGCCCCGCGTTTTTCAAGTCCGCCAGCACCTTCACCAGCTCCTCCACCCGGCGGATGTTCAGCCGCCCGGTGGCGTGGGCCAGGGTGGAGGTGCCCACCTTCACCACGATCTTCATGCGCTTTCCCTCTCTGTCTCGCTAAAGTTTGCCCTATCATACCACAGACACAGCAAAAAAGAAAGAGCCGATTTTCGGCTCTTTCCCTTTGCGGTCAAATCAGTACCGGCGGATGACCGCCACCACCCGGCCCAGGATGGAGCATCCCTCGCCATCGATGGGCTGGTACTCCGGGCTGGAGTTCTCCGGGTACAGCCACACGTGGCCGTTCTCCCGCCGGAAGGTCTTTACGGTGGCCTCGTCCTCGAACAGGGCCACCACGATGTCGCCGTTGCGCACCGCCTGCTGCTGGTGAACGATCACCAGGTCGTCCGGCAGGATGCCCGCCTCGATCATGGACTGGCCGCGGACCCGCAGGGCGAAATGCTCGCCGGTGAGGCCCTCGGTGTCAAAGGTGAGATACTCCTCGATGTTCTCCTGGGCCAGAATGGGGGTGCCGGCGGCCACATAGCCCACCAAAGGCACCTGATCCCTGCGGTTGTGGGCTCCGTCGGTGATGGTGATGGCCCGGGTCTTGCCCTCCGCCTGGGAGATGAGCCCCTGATCCCGCAGCCCCTTCAGATGGAAGTGGACGGTGGAGGGGGACTTCAGATCCACCGCCTCGGCGATCTCACGCACCGAGGGGGGGTAGCCGTGCTCGTCGGTGAACGCCAGGATATAGTCATAGATCTGCTGCTGTTTCGGGGTCAGTTTGCTCATGTCAAACGCTCCTTCCCATCGTTGCCTGTTCCTCTGCA
Source organism: uncultured Oscillospiraceae bacterium (assembly GCA_947628315.1). Classification (GTDB taxonomy): domain Bacteria; phylum Bacillota; class Clostridia; order Oscillospirales; family Oscillospiraceae; genus Enterenecus. Next base: position 1,032 of record CANQZJ010000005.1, on the reverse strand, counting down.
ATCGAGTATACAACATCCTTTCTATTTTGTCAAACGTTTGTTCTAAAATTTTTGAGATTTTTTCCCCTCTGTCCGCGAAAAAAGTCCTTGCATTTCTCAAACAAGTGTGGTAACATACATTTTACCTGTTTGGGCGTGCCGCGCCCATTTGACAATGAAACCGAAAGGACTCGATCCAATATGACTCCCGTTCAAATCGTACTGTCTATCATCTACTTCCTGGTGGCCCTGGTGCTCATCGCCATCGTGATGCTCCAGTCCGGCAAGAGCGCCGGCCTGTCCGGCGCCATCGCCGGCGGCGCCGACACCTTCCTGTCCAAGAACAAGGCTAAGACCGCCGACGCCAAGCTGGCCCGCCTGACCAAGTGGGTGGCCATCGGCTTCATGGTGCTCACCGTGATCATCAGCATCGTGGCCGGCTGACGAACAGCAAAGGGAAATCCCTCTCCGGATCGGAGAGGGATTTTTTCATGCCCTTTACACTCTCAAATGCTCCGGCGGGCGGTACTGCAGCGCCTCCGCCAGGTGCTGGACTTCGATGTTCTCCGCCCCGTCCAGGTCGGCGATGGTGCGGGCCACCCGCAGGATGCGGTCGTAGCTCCGGGCGGTGAGGCCCAGCCGGTCGTACGCCCCCCGGATCAGCTGCTGGCATTCCCCGTCCAGCGCGCAGTACGCTTTCAGCTCCTTTGGGCCCATCTGGGCGTTGCAGGCGGGGCCGTCCGCGCCGAACCGCCCGGTCTGGACGGCCCGCGCCGCGTTGACCCGCGCCCGGATCACGCTGGACGCCTCCGCCGGGCCGGACTCGCCGGACAGCTCGTCGTACTCCAGCGAGGGCACATCCACGCAGATGTCGATGCGGTCCAGCATGGGGCCGGACAGCCGGGACAGATACCGGCGGATGGACTGCTCGGTGCAGGTGCATCGCCCGGAGGGGTGGCCGTACCACCCGCACTTGCAGGGGTTCATGGCGCACACCAGCATGAACCGGCTGGGGTAGCTCACCGACCCGGCGATGCGGGTCAGGTTGGCGAC